>NZ_JBRRET010000027.1:0-54573 GCF_056760435.1 Stenotrophomonas sp. STEN008
GGGCGGACCGACCCCTTCGGGGGCAAATGGTAGTTCACCCCAACAAGCAAAAAGGCAGCCGATGGCTGCCTTTTTGCTTTTGCTCTTGTCTTTGATTCCGCCCCTCCCGTCCGCGCCCGCAGGAAATCTGACAGGCGGTACGGGTGGGCCTTTGCAGGACCGTTGGCGCCATGGGCCCGAGGCATGCCTCGGGCGGGTTGGGCAGGACGCCCAACCCCGGTCTTGCCGTGTGCGCAGGACAGCGCACACGAGCAAGGCGCCATCGAGCCCCCATGGATGGGTTTACGGCGTGTCCTGCAAAGGCCCACCCGTACCGCCCACCACGTATCAATCAAGGCGCCGCGAACGGAGCGCTTGATAAACCTTATTCCGCCAGCATCGCCGTCAGCTTCTCGCGCGCCGGGCCCGCCAGCTTCGGGTTGTCCAGCGCGAAGCGGATCGTCGCCTCGACCAGCCCCAGGTGCGTGCCGCAGTCGAAACGGGTGCCCTCGAAACGGTAGGCATCGACCTGCTCGGTCTTCAGCAGCTGCGCGATCGCATCGGTCAGCTGGATCTCGCCACCGGCACCACTGCCGGTCTGCTCCAGCAGATCGAAGATCTTCGGGCTCAGCACATAGCGGCCGACCACCGCCAGATCGCTGGGGGCGTCCTCCGGCTTCGGCTTCTCCACGATCTGCGAGATACGGCCCTTGCGGCCATCGAAGGCCTCGGTGGCCACGATGCCGTAACTGGCGGTCTTGTCGTGCGGCACGTCCTCGACGGCGATCACGCTGGCACCGCTGGCCTCATTGAGATCGGCCATCTGCTTCAACGCACCGTCGCCGCGGTTCCAGATCAGATCGTCCGGCAGCAGCACGGCGAACGGCTCGTCACCGATCACGGCCTTGGCACACAGCACCGCGTGGCCCAGACCCAACGCTTCGGCCTGCGTCACGAAGACCGCACGCACGCCGTTGGGCAGCACGTGGCGGATCATCTCCAGCTGCTCCTGCTTGCCGGCGCGCTCGAGCTTCTGTTCCAGCTCATACGCCTTGTCGAAATAGTCGGCGACGGCGTGCTTGTAGCGGTTGGTGATGAACACCAGCGTGTCACAGCCGGCTTCTATGGCCTCATCAACAGCGTACTGGATAAGCGGACGATCGATGATCGGCAGCATTTCTTTCGGCACCGTCTTGGTCGCCGGCAGGAAGCGCGTCCCGAGCCCTGCCACGGGAAAAACTGCTTTACGAATTCGCTTGCTCATTAGTGCCTGTTGGCCTCGCGTGTCGGAAACGGCACGACTTTAGCGGATGAGATGTAAGCATCCTGTTCGATTGGAGAAAACTCCGGCATCGTCGCGAACAGGATCTCCTGGATGGTGTCGATGTCGTAGCTGCTGATCGCTTCGCGCAGCTTCGGAACGTTGCCGAGCACCATGTCACGCGAGAACGCGCGCACGCCGGCTTCGAGGATCTTGGGGTGCGCGGTCGAACGATAGTCCTCGTCGGAATAGAACAGCGTCTCGTGCAGCTTCTCACCCGGGCGCAGCCCGGTGTAGATGATCGGAATATCCTTGTACGGCTGCTTGCCGGCCAGCCGGATCATCTGCTCGGCCAGCACCCGGATCGGCACCGGCTCACCCATGTCGAGCGTGTAGATGGCGCCATGCGACGCCGAGGCGGCCGCCTGCAGGATGAGCTGGCAGGCCTCGGGGATCGTCATGAAATAGCGGCTGACCTCCGGGTCGGTGACCGTGACCGGCCCGCCCTTGAGGATCTGCTCGCGGAACAACGGCACGACGCTGCCCGCCGACGCCAGCACGTTGCCGAAGCGCACGGTGACGAAGCGGGTATGCGTGGATTTCTGGTCCAGGCTCTGGCAGATCATCTCGGCGTAGCGCTTGCTGGCACCCAGCGCATTGACCGGATCGACCGCCTTGTCGGTGGAGATGAACACGAAGTGCTCGACGTGTGCCTCCAGGCAGGCACGGGCGACGTTCTCCGTGGCCAGGATGTTGTTGCGCACCGCCTCGCGCAGCTGCCGTTCCAGTACCGGCACATGCTTGTAGGCGGCAGCATGGAAGGCCGTATCGACCGGGTGCAGCGACAGCGCATGGCGGATCACTGCGGGGTCACCGCAGTCACCCAGCACGGCTTCGATCTCGATGTCGGGAAAACTGCGGCGCAGTTCGCCTTCGATGGTCAACAGCAGCAGCTCGCTGATCTCCAGCAGGACGATGCGGCCTGCGCCGTGGCGCGCGCACTGGCGGCACAGTTCTGAACCGATCGATCCACCGGCGCCGGTCACCATCACGGTGCGCCCGCCCAGCCAGCCACGGATCAGGTTCCAGTCCGGCATGATCGGCTTGCGGCCGAGCAGATCCTCGATCGCCACTTCCTTCAGCTGGCCCGGCAGCGACTGCCCCTGCAGGATGTCACTGAGCTTGGGCACGGTGCGGAACGGAACCCCGGTGCTCTCGCAGATGGCGACCACGCGCTGCATGCCGGCGGCGTCCAGCGACGGAATGGCGATGACCAGCAGCTTGGCTGCGGTTTCGCGGGCCACGGCCGGCGCATCGTCCAGCGTGCCCAGGATCGGCAGGCCCTGCAGTTTCGCGCCGCGCAGGTGCGGGGCGTCATCGAGCAGGCCGACCGGCTCGAAATTGCCGGAACGGCGCAGATCGCGGACCAGCGTTTCGGCGGCCTGGCCAGCACCCAGGATCAGCACCCTGCGCGCGCTCGAATCGGACTGCAGCGCCTGGTAGTCCTTCCATGCGCGATACAGCAGGCGCGGGGCACCCAGCAGGGCCGACAGCGCGAAGGGATAGATCACCAGCACCGACATCGGCACGCCGTTGAAGCGCTTCCACATCAGCACCAGGACAATGGCGACCATGCCGATGAAGCTGGCTTTGAAGATGTTCAGCAGGTCGCTGACGCTGGCAAACCGCCACAGGCCGCGATACAGGCCGACGCGCCAGAACACCAGTCCCTGCAGCAGCAGGACCAGGGTGGTATCGACATTCCACAACGGCAGCGCAGGCGCGTCCGGCAGGATCGAGTAACGACCGGCGTGGAGCAGCTGCCAGCATGCCCAGACCATGAACAGGTCGTGGCAGACAATGGCCGTACGCGGCAACAGGCCGAGGATTCTATCCCGCCAGGGTGAAGACATATTTCAAGGAGTTCCTTGTCGGAGGCGCATTCCATTGCGCAGGAGGAGCCACAGCATGCTCAGCGTGATGAACCAAGCAATTGCCACGACAGCCTCCCACCTCGGCTGCAGATTCGAACTGACATTGAACACTGTAATGCTGAATAGGCCCAAAACAAAGTACATCCCTGTCACCAGGGCGTGGCTGGCTCCTGCCTGCACAGCGCGCTGATAGACGTGCTGGGTGTGGGGTTCCATCCAGCGTTGTCCGGAAATGATGCGCGCCAGCAGTGTGAAGCCCGCGTCCACGAGGAACGGTGACAGCGGCACCAGCAGCAGGATCCAGTTGATGTCCGTGCGCAGGCTGGCCACGGCCACAACGGCCGCCACCGCGTAGCCCAGCGCTCCGCTGCCGACATCCCCGAGGAAGATGCGTGCGCGCGGAAAGTTGAAGGGCAGGAAACCCACGCAGGCCAGCCCGAGGGCGATGGCCAGCAATGACCACGGCCAGGGCAGCACCGGAGCGAACCCCAGCGCGACCACGATGGCCTGGCTGCTGGCAATGCCGTTGATGCCATCCATGAAGTTCCAGATGTTGATCAACGAGGCGGTGAAGAACAGCACCAGCAGGGCCAGCAGCCAGCTGCCGCCGTGGATCTTCACCAGCCCGGCCAGCAGGCCGGCAGCGATGAAATGAACAAGCAGCCTGCGCATGGCCGGCAGCGGGCGATGGTCGTCCCACCAGCCGATGCCCGCGACCAGCAGCAGGCCGGCAGCGGCGACCAGCAGGCTCGGCATGGCCTGCGGCCACGCCCACATGGCCACGGCTGCGGTGGCCAGCAGGCTGATGACAATGGCGATGCCGCCGCCGCGTGGCGTGGCGACGCTATGGCTGCGGCGTTCCCCGGGGTGGTCCATCAGCTGCCGGCGCAGCGCGTAGCCGCGCGCCGCCCAGGTCAGGGCGGCGCTCAGCAGGGCCAACGCCAGCAGCGCGCCCATCACGAGCCAGGGCATGATTCAGAGCACCGCGTAGTTCAGCAGCGGCTTGACCGTACCCCATTCCTTGCAGCTCGGGCACTGCCAGTGGTGGGTGCGCGCACCGAAGCCGCAGCGTGTGCAGCGGTAGGCCGGATTGCGCACCAGCAGCTGGTCGGTGATGTGCTTGAGATCGTGCAGGGTGGCCGTGGAATCGGCACCTTCGGCGAGGGTCAGGTCGATCAACGCCGATTCGCCGCGCACCGAGGGGCGGTCCTTGAGCTGGCGGCCCAGATAGGCGCGCGCAGGGGCGACACCTTCCTGTTCCTCCATCAGCCGGGTCAGCGCCAGCACCGGCGCGATACCGCGGTAGTGCTCGGTCATTTCCGAAAGGAAGGCGCGGGCGCCGCCCAGGTCGCCGACCTTGCGGTAGTTCTGCATCAGCGCCGGCAGCAGTTCCGGCAGATACTCCGGGTCATTGCGCGCAGCGCGCTCGAAGGCTCGCACCGCCGCTTCGGGATTGCCGGCATCGCTCTCCAGGCGTCCTTCGATGATGCCGGCGCGCACCGACATCGCATCGGCCTGGTAGGCACGGGCAATGGCCGCCCTCGCCTCTTCCAGCTTGCCGGCGCCACGGAAGCGTTCGGCCAGCTCGCACTCGAACTGCCCGATCAGCTTGCCCATCGGCTCGCCGGTGACGTCCTCGAAGCGGGTGGCGTTGTCGATCGCCTTCTCCCAGTCGCGCTCGGCCTGGTAGATCCCGATCAGGTGCTTGAGCGCCTGCGGCGCACGCTGGTCCAGCTGGGCCAGCTCGGTGAACACGGTTTCGGCGCGGTCCAGCAGGCCGGACTTCATGTAGTCCTCGCCCAGCGCCAGCAGCGCCTGCACGCGCTGCGCATCGCTCAGATCGTTGCGGTTGACCAGGCCCTGGTGCAGGCGGATGGCGCGGTCCACTTCGCCGCGGCGACGGAACAGATGGCCCAGCGCGACCTGGGTCTCGAAGGTTTCCTTGTCGAGCTCGGCGATGTGCAGGAACAGCTCGATGGCCTTGTCCGGCTGCTCGTTGAGCAGGTAGTTCAGGCCACGGAAGTAGGTGCTGGACAGTCGGCTGACCTGGTTGTCACCGTGGCGCTGACCGCCACGCCGTCCGATCACCCAGCCGGCCAGGGCGGCCAGCGGCACGAACAGGAAAAACCAGAACCACTCGGTGACGAAATCCATCTTCGATCAACGTCCGTCAAAAGATTGGGGGGAAGCGGCCGGTGCCGGCGACGCGGCAGCGGACTTGTTGGCGCGGCGCAGCTGGCTGTAGAGCGGAACGACCACGCTCACCAGCACCAGGCCGGCGCCGACCACCACGCCCACCAGCAGGGCGGCGATCAATGCCACGCCGACGGAGGTATGCAGCTCGGTGAACAGCAGGTTGATCGACATCGCGGTCATGTTGACCGCACCGATGATCAATCCAAGGATCAGCACCGCCAGCAGGACCAGCAGACGAAAGACCTTCATGCGACAGCTCCAGGGGCGGGAGACCGTAGCTTATCCGACTCGCGGCTGGATTCGCACGCGGTGGCGCGACGGGACGCTCAGGCGGGATCGGCGTCCAGCGGCAGCACGCTGCTGACCCGCTCGCGCAGTTCCTTGCCCGGCTTGAAATGGGGAACGTGCTTGCCCGGAAGGGCGACCGATTCGCCGGTCTTGGGATTGCGACCCAGGCGCGGCGGGCGGTAGTGCAGCGAGAAGCTGCCAAAACCGCGGATTTCGATGCGATCCCCGACAGAGAGGGAACCGCCCATCATTTCCAGCAACGACTTCACCGCCAGATCGACATCATCGGCCTTCAGGTGCGCCTGACGGCGCGCAAGGATTTCGATCAGTTCGGATTTGGTCATCACCGGCTCACATCAGGGGCATTTCAGCCTGAAACGGCCCGGGCAGTGCCCGGGCCGTCCAGGAAACAACGAACAACGGGCCCGATTACTCGGACTTGCTACCGTTCAGCTGGGCACGCAGCAGCGCGCCGAGCTGGGTGGTGCCACCCGAAGCGGACTGGTATTCCTCCAGCACTTCGCGCATTTCCGCGTCGTCCTTGGCCTTGATCGACAGCTGCAGGGTACGGCCCTTGCGGTCCATGCCCACGAACTTGGCTTCGACCTTGTCGCCGACCTTCAGGTGCTGGGTGGCGTCGTCAACGCGCTCGTTGGCGATGTCGCGAGCCGAAACGTAGCCTTCGATGCCGTCGGCCAGTTCGATCACGGCGCCCTTGGCGTCGACTTCCTTCACCACGCCTTCGACCTTGGAGCCCTTCGGATTGGCCGCCATGTACTGGCCGAACGGATCCTGCTCCAGCTGCTTCACGCCCAGGGAGATGCGCTCGCGCTCCGGGTCGACGGCCAGGACGACGGCGTCCAGGGTATCGCCCTTCTTGAAGTTGCGAACGACGTCTTCGCCGGTGGTGTTCCAGCTGATGTCGGACAGGTGGACCAGGCCATCGATGCCGCCGTCCAGGCCGATGAAGATGCCGAAGTCGGTGATCGACTTGATCTGGCCGGACACCTTGTCACCCTTCTTGTGGGTGGCAGCGAAGGTTTCCCACGGATTGGCGGCAACCTGCTTCATGCCCAGCGAGATGCGGCGACGCTCTTCGTCGACGTCCAGCACCATCACTTCGACTTCGTCACCGACCTGCACGACCTTGGACGGGTTGACGTTCTTGTTGGTCCAATCCATCTCGGAGACGTGCACCAGGCCTTCGACGCCCGGCTCGATCTCGACGAACGCGCCGTAATCGGTGACGTTGGAGACCTTGCCGAAGACGCGGCTGTTGGCCGGGTAACGACGGGCGATGTTGTCCCACGGATCTTCGCCCAGCTGCTTCAGGCCCAGCGAAACGCGGTTGCGCTCGCGGTCGAACTTCAGCACGCGCACGTCCAGCTCGTCGCCGACGTTCACGACTTCGGACGGATGGCGCACGCGCTTCCATGCCATGTCGGTGATGTGCAGCAGGCCGTCGATACCGCCCAGGTCCACGAACGCGCCGTAGTCGGTCAGGTTCTTGACGACACCCTTCAGGATCGCGCCTTCCTGCAGCTTGTCCATCAGCTGCTCGCGCTCTTCCGAGTGCTCGCTTTCGACGACAGCGCGGCGCGAGACCACGACGTTGTTACGCTTGCGGTCCAGCTTGATGAGCTTGAATTCCAGCTCCTTGCCTTCCAGGTAGGCCGGATCGCGCACCGGGCGCACATCGACCAGGGAACCCGGCAGGAAGGCGCGGACATCCTTGATGTCCACGGTGAAACCACCCTTAACCTTGCCACTGATGCGGCCGGTGATGGTTTCGTTCTTTTCCAACGCTTCTTCCAGCTCGTCCCACACCATCGCGCGCTTGGCCTTCTCGCGCGACAGGACGGTTTCGCCGAAGCCGTTCTCGATGGAGTCGAGGGCGACCTTGACGATATCGCCTTCGGCGACATCGATCTCGCCAGCGTCGTTACGGAACTGTTCGATCGGCACGATGCCTTCGGACTTCAGGCCAGCGTTGATCACCACGACGTCGCCGCGGACTTCAACAACGGTACCGCTGACGATGGCGCCCGGCTTCAGCTTGGCCAGATTGGCCTGGCTGGCTTCAAACAGTTCGGCAAATGATTCGGTCATTAGATTTACTCTGTTGGACACATGGGTCGGTGGCGTCCCTTCGGGGATGGGCGACCGCCCGCCTGTTGGTCGACCCCGGAAAAGCAGGTCGTGTGTGAAGTAGGAAAACCGCCACGCATCATTGCGCGACGGAGCTTGTACAGCACTGCTATTGCGCGACCACCACCGATGCGGCTGGCAGTGCTCCCGCGCGAACGGATCAGGCAGCCGGAACCGGAAGCAGATCCATCACTCGGGCAACGACATCTGCGATGCCGATGCCTGTGGTGTCGATGAGGACGGCATCGTCTGCCGGCTTCAGGGGCGCCACGGTACGCTGAGCATCACGGGCGTCGCGGGCCATGATCTCGCGCAGGAGGTCATCAAAGTTAACAGAAACCCCCTTGTCTTTCAACTGCTTATGCCGGCGCTCGGCGCGCTCTTCGGCACTGGCGGTCAGGAACACCTTGTAGGGGGCATCCGGGAAGATCACCGTACCCATGTCGCGACCGTCCGCGACCAGGCCCGGCAGCTCCCTGAATGCGCGCTGCCGCTCTTTCAGGGCCGCCCGGACTTCGGGAATGGCCGCGATGGCCGACGCCAGCGCGCCGGTGGTCTCCAGCCGCAGTTCGTCGGTGGCATCGCTGCCATTGACCAGGACCCGCATCGCATCACCCTGTTCAACAAACTGAACACGGGTATCGAACGTGCACCGCACCAGTGCCGAGGCGTCGGAGGTATCGATGTCGGCCCAGCTGGCGGCCACGCCCACCGCCCGGTACAGGGCGCCTGAATCCAGGTAATGCCAGCCCATCCGGCGCGCCACGATGCGGCTGATGGTACCCTTGCCGGCCCCTGATGGGCCGTCGATGGTCAGGACGGGAGCGAGTGGATTCATGGGGGTCCCAGTACGTGTGAAGGGGGCATTCTAGCCCCTGCCAGACACCCCGCGACGGATCTTTTGTGCAACCACTTGAAACCATGAGGAAAAGCCCGGTAGAATGGCGGGCTTGAACGAGCGTCAACTGCCGATTGTCTTTCGCATATCGCGGCCACGCTCCACCCGAACAACTACTGTTTACGCCGAGGTATGCCATGAAAGTCCTGTCCTCCCTGAAGTCGGCGAAGGCCCGTCACCGTGACTGCAAGGTCGTCCGTCGCCGTGGCAAGATCTTCGTGATCTGCAAGTCGAACCCGCGTTTCAAGGCGCGTCAGCGCTGAGCCCAACAGCCTTCGTGGCTGCGGCTGGTCCCGCGCGGGACCGACCCGATGCAAAAAGCCGCCTTCGGGCGGTTTTTTGTTTATGCGGCTTTTTCCTGCCGATTTTGCTGTAATCGCCTTTCTTGACCACTGGGGAGTAGATCGAGATGAAGCGTTACCTGTCCACCCTGGCCGTGCTGGCCACTCTGGCCGCCGCCACGCCGGCCCTGGCCGACACTCTGCTTGTCGACCGCGCCCGAGAGAAGCCGGCCGGCGCCCTGCCCCTTCGTGGCCAGTCCATGCAGCAGGTGCAGAGCCAGTTCGGTGCGCCCAGCGAGCAGCTGCAGCCGCGCGGCGGGCAGAAGCGGCAATGGCCGACCATCAACCGCTGGGTGTACCCACAGTTCACTGTCTACTTCGAGAAGCAGAAGGTGATCGACGTGGTGGCCAACCAGGCGGACCCGAACGAAATCGGCCCGAAACCGCCGATCCGTTGACCCCTTTACCCGCCCCGGGCGGGCCTGTGTAGCGAGACCATGAACCAGACCCTTCGTTTTCCTGCCGAGTGGGAAGCCCAGAGCGGCGTCCTGATTGCCTGGCCCACCGCCGATACCGACTGGGCCGACCGCCTGGGACAGGTGGAGGAAACCTATATCGCACTGGTTGCAGCGATCACCCGCTTCCAGCCGGTGCTGATCTGCGTGGCCGATGACGATGTGGAGACCTATGCCGAAATGCGGCTGCGCTCCAACCGCATCGACATGGACAGGGTGCACTTCACCACGGCGGCCTACGACGACACCTGGCTGCGCGACTCGGGCCCGATCACCCTGCGACGTGCCGACGGCGGTTTCCAGCTGCTGGACTTCCGCTTCACCGGCTGGGGCGGCAAGTTCGATGCCACCCTCGACGATCAGCTGGTGGGCGCGCTCGACCAGGCCGGCGTTTTCAACGACGCGCCGGTGCGCAGCATCCCGTTCGCGCTGGAAGGCGGCGCCATCGAAACCGACGGTGAAGGCACCCTGCTGACCACCTGGAAGTGCCTGCACGAACGCCACCCGGACCGTGACCGCGCCAGCCTGAGCACCGACCTCGCCGACTGGCTGCAGCAGGAGCGCGTGCTGTGGCTCGACCACGGCTACCTGGAAGGCGACGATACCGATGCCCACATCGATACCCTCGCCCGCTTCGCCTCGGCGGACAGCATCGTCTACCAGGCCTGCGACGACGAGAACGACTCGCACTACGCCGAGCTGCAGGCGATGGGCAGGGAGCTGGCTGCGCTGCGCACCCGTGACGGTCAGCCATACCGCCTGTTCCCGCTGCCGTGGGCACAGCCGGTGATCGACGAAGGCCGCCGCCTGGCGGCCTCGTACGCCAACTACCTGATCGTCAACGGCGCGGTGCTGATGCCGGCGTACGGTGATCCGGCCGACGATCTGGCCCGCGACGTGCTGGCCAAGGCCCATCCGGGCCGCGAGATCGTCCAGGTGCCCTGCCGCTCGCTGATCTGGCAGAACGGCAGCCTGCACTGCATCACCATGCAGCTGCCGGAAGGCCTGCTGAAGGCGTAGCACGATGCGGTAGCGCCGGGCCACGCCCGGCGAGCACAGCGGCATTCGGTTCGTACGCCGGGCATGGCCCGGCGATACCGGCTGCGTGCACCTGTTCAGCGGCCGACACGCTGCGGCATCGCATACGCGCTAACATGCGGGTTTTCCCCCGCAGGAACACCCGCATGAACTCGCGCAGCCCGCTTACCGTCGCCCTGATCCAGGAGCGCAACCACGGCGATGCCGCCGCCAATCTGGCGGTGATCGAGGCACGCGTGGCCGAAGCGGCAGCGCAGGGCGCCAAGCTGGTGCTGCTGCAGGAACTGCACAACGGCCCCTACTTCTGCCAGCACGAGTCGGTTGACGAGTTCGATCTGGCCGAACCGATCCCGGGCCCGAGCACCGAGCGCCTGGGTGCGCTGGCGAAGAAGCATGGCGTGGTGCTGGTCGGTTCGCTGTTCGAGCGCCGCGCCGCCGGCCTGTACCACAACACCGCGGTGGTGTTCGAGAAGGACGGCACCCTGCTCGGCAAGTACCGCAAGATGCACATCCCGGACGATCCGGGTTTCTACGAGAAGTTCTACTTCACCCCGGGCGACATCGGCTTCACCCCGATCGACACCTCGGTGGGCCGCCTGGGCGTGCTGGTGTGCTGGGACCAGTGGTATCCGGAGGCGGCGCGCCTGATGGCGCTTGCCGGCGCCGAGCTGCTGCTGTACCCGACTGCGATCGGCTGGGACCCGGACGACGTGCAGGACGAGAAGACCCGCCAGCGCGATGCCTGGGTACTGAGCCACCGTGGCCATGCCGTCGCCAACGGCCTGCCGGTGCTGAGCTGCAACCGCGTCGGCCATGAGGCCTCGCCGCTGGGCGCGTCGGGCATCCAGTTCTGGGGCAACAGCCACGTGCTCGGCCCGCAGGGCGAGTTCCTGGCCGAAGCCGGCACCGATGCCGCTGTGCTGGTATGCGACGTCGACCTGCAGCGCAGCGAGCACGTGCGCCGCATCTGGCCGTTCCTGCGCGATCGCCGCATCGATGCCTACGGCGATCTGCTCAAGCGCTACATCGACTGAACCGGAGCCGCGCATGGCCGTCCTCATCCGTGATGCCGGCCCGGCCGACATCGCCGCGATCACCGCGATCTACGCGGTCGAAGTGACCGACTTCGTCAACACGTACGAGTACGACATCCCGGACCAGGCCGAGATGCTGCGCCGCATGCGCGACATCATCGACCGCGGTTTTCCCTATCTGGTCGCCGAGATCGACGGCCAGGTCGCCGGCTACGCCTACGCCAACACCTACCGCACGCGCATTGCCTACCAGTGGACCGTGGAGAACTCGGTCTATGTCGATGCACGGTTCCAGGGCCAGGGCGTCGGCACCGGCCTGTTGCAGGCGCTGATCGACGCATGCGTCGCACGTGGCTTCCGGCAGATGGTGGCGGTGATCGGCGAACCGACCAATACCGCTTCGATCAGGCTGCACGAGCGTTTCGGCTTCGAGCTGGTCGGCGTGTTCCGCGGCCTCGGCCGCAAGCACGGCCGCTGGCTGGACACCGTGCAGATGCAACGCGCGCTCGGCGACGGCGCCGACACCGCACCTTCCAATGAATGACTCCATGACCGAAATCCTTCCCGAGACCGGCGACGATCTGTTCGCCGGCCAGCCGGTGCGCGTCGTTGAACGCGACGGCGTGCGCTACACCCTGCTGGGCACCGCCCACGTTTCCCACGCCAGCGTCGAGGCGGTGGAGAAAGCAATCAACAGCGGCCGCTTCGATGCCGTCGCGGTCGAACTGGACCCCCAGCGCCTGCAGGCCCTGAGCGATCCGGACACGTTGGCCAAGCTGGACCTGGTCGAGGTGATCCGCAAGGGTCGCGTTGCCCTGTTCGCCGCCAACCTGGCGCTTTCCGCCTACCAGCGTCGTCTGGCCGAACAGCTCGGCATCGAGCCGGGTGCGGAACTGAAGCGCGCCGTCGAACTGGGGCGTGAGCGCGGCCTGCCCGTCCACCTGATCGACCGCGAGGTGGGCCTGACCTTCCGCCGCGCCTCGCAGCGGCTGGGCTTCTTCGGCAAGCTGAAGCTGGTTGCGGGCCTGGGCGCCGGCCTGTTCTCATCGGAAGAGGTGGGCGAAAACGAAATCGAGAAGCTCAAGCAGGGCGACATGCTGGAGTCGAGCTTCGGCGAGTTCGCGACCGAGAATCCCGCGCTGTACGAAACCATCATCGGCGAGCGCGACCGCTACATGGCCACGCGCCTGCGCGAAGAACACGACCCGCGGCAGCGCGAAGTGCTGGCGGTGGTCGGCGCCGGCCATCTGGCAGGCCTGGCGCGATACCTCGAAACGGATACCGATGCACCGGCACCGTTGCGCGCCGAACTCGAAGCCGTGCCGAAGAAGCGCAACATCCCGTGGTTCACGCTGGGCATCCTTGCCATCGTCATCACCGGCATCGCCGTCGGCTTCTACCGCGGAGGCCTGGGCGTGGGCACCGAACTGCTGGCCACGTGGGCGATGTACACCGGCGGCCTGGCCGGCCTCGGCTGTCTGCTGGCCGGCAGTCACCCGCTGAGCATTCTCACGGCGATCGTGGTCGCCCCGTTCAAGCCGTTCCGGCTCAGCATTCCCACCGGCGCGTTCTCGGCGCTGGTCGAGGCACGCCTGCGCAAGCCGGCGTACCAGGATTTCCTGCAGCTGCGCGACGATGCACAGTCGTTGAAGGGCTGGTACCGCAATCGGGTCACCCGCGTGGTGCTGACGTTCATGCTGACCAATCTCGGCAGCATGCTCGGCCTGTGGCTGACCGGCTTCCAGGTGTGGGGCAAGGTCGCAGGTTTTTTGAACGCCCCGGCGGGGCTGGCCCCGGCGATACCGTGTGGCGGTGATGGTGGCGCCGGGCATGCCCGGCGAAAAAAAAGGGAGGCCGCCCCACTACGACCGGCCTCCCCACACCACAACACGTTGTCGTTCCCCGTAGTCGGGCAAGCTCGACGCTAGGCGGCCGTTGCCGCCACCTTTTCCAGGCCGCGCGCGCGGCGGATCAGCCGCGTCACGGCATTGCGCAGGTCGTCCAGCACCGCGTAGATCGTCGGCAGGAACAGCAGGCTGACCACGGTCGAGAACGCCAGTCCACCGGCGATGGCTCGGGCCATCGGCGCGTACTCCGGGCCGTCGCCGAACATCTGCGTGTTGGTCAGCGAAATCGGCACCATCGCCAGGATCGCCGTCCCCATGGTCATCATGATCGGGCGCAGCCGCTCGCGTGAGCCCTCCACCAGCGCCTGGGTACGCCCCATGCCGCTGCGCCGGAGGTTGTTGATGTGCTCGATCATCACGATGCCGTTGTTCACCACCACGCCCATCAGCACCAGGATGCCGATGAAGGACATGATTCCGAACGAGGTGCCGGTGATCCAGAACAGCCAGAACACGCCGAAGATCGAGAACAGCACGCCGCTCATGATCGCCGCCGGGAACAGCAGCGATTCGAACACCGCCGCCATCACCACGTAGATCATCACCAGCGCGATGAGCAGGTTGAACACCATCTGCTGCATCGCCTCGTCATCGTTGCCATAGTCGCCGCCATCGAAGGTGTAGCCATAGCCGGCCGGGAAGCTCATCGGCTTGAGTACGGCCTCGATCGCCTTGCGTCCGTCCGGTGCGGTGATCTTCTCGGCCAGGTTGGCCTTGATCGTCAGCGTGGTCTGCCGGTTGGTTCGGCCGATCTGGGTGGCGGACGAACCGACATCGACGCTGACCAGACTCAGCAGCGGCACGCTGCGGCCGTCGCCGGTACGCACGCTGAAGCCGGCCAGGTCCTCCGGACTGCTCTGCTCGGCTCCGGCGAAGCGCACCCAGACCGGAACCTCGTTGTCGCCTCGCCGGAACTCACGCATCGGTGCGCCGCGCAATGCCAGGCCGACAAAGCTGGCCACCTGCTCGGCGTTGAAGCCGAAGGCGGCGGCACGCTCGCGATCGACGCGCACCTTGAGTTCACCGCCCTTCTCGCCATTGTCGATGCGCACGTCGCGCAGCTCCGCACGCTGGGCCAGCAGGGGCAGCACTTCCTGGCCGATTTCCTGCAGCATGCTGCTGGAATCGCCGATCAACTGCACCTGCACGCCCTGGTTGCCGCCACCACCATCACCGCCCTGGTTGCCGACGAAGTAGTCGGTACGCGCGGACTTCGGCAGGCCCTTGCGCAGCTCCTCCTGCAGTGACTTGATGTCCTTGGCGTACTTCTCGTCCAGGGTGACAACCGTCGAGCTGCCTTCCTGCTCGCTGTACCAGGAGTACACCTGCTTGACGTGCAGGCGCTCACGGTTCTCGTCGATCCAGTTCTCCACCCGAGCCACTTCCTCGGACATCTGCCGGTAGGTGTAGGCACCCTTCCACATGTAGCCGATGAAGATGTCCTTGCCACCTTCACCACCGAACATGTCCACCTTGGTCAGTTTCATCGGCACCAGGCTGACGGCCACCACCAGCACGATGCCCAGCAGGCTCCAGCCACGATGGTGCAGCGACCAGTCCAGCACCTGCGCGTAGCGCCGCTGCAGGCGCGCGATCAGGCCGGTCTGCGAGTGCACGAGCTTGGGCGTGGCCATGCGCGCAGACAGCATCGGAATCAGGCTGACCGCCACCAGCCAGGACGCCAGCAGCGATACCGAAATGGTGATCGCGATCTGTGCCATGAAGATGCTGATGTTGTTGGTCTCGCCGAACAGGTTCGGCACGAACACGATGCAATGGCACAGGGTGCCAGCGCTGAGCGCGATGGCGACGTTGCGGGTGCCGATGATCGAGGCCAGCCGTGGCTGTCCCGGCATGCGCTCGCGCTCCTGGTAGATGCTCTCCACCACCACCACGGCGTTGTCCACCAGCATGCCCACCGCCAGCAGCAGGCCCATCATGGTCAGGATGTTCAGCGTCACCCCGACGAAGTACATGAAGCCCAGGGTGATGGTGAAGCAGATCGGGATGGCCAGCGTCACCATCAGCGTGGACGGCCAGTGGCGCAGGAAGAAGAACAGCACCGTCACCGACAGGATCAGGCCCACCGCACCGGCTTCGGCCAGCTCCAGCAGCGAGGAGGTCACCGCCTTGCCCTGGTTGTCGATGACCTTGATCTGCACATCGCGCATCGAGGCCTGTGCGCGGATCGCTTCGACTTCGGCCAGCGCCGCGCGCGAGACGTCGACCAGATTGGCGCTGCGCTCCTTGAAGATGTCCAGGCCCACTGCCGGGTTGCCATCCAGGCGGCGGCCATAGTTCATCCGCGCCGGCTTCAGCCGCACATCGGCGATGTCACCCAGCCGCAGGCCCTTGGCGTTGATCACCAGATCGCGCAGTTCCTGCAGGTCGGTGATCTCGCCGACCGGTTGCACGCGCACACGCTGGCCGTTGTCATCGATCTGCCCGGCCGAGATCGAAAAATTCAGCGTGCGCAACCGTTCGCTCAGCTCGTTGATGCTCAGCCCGTGCGCGTTGAGCCGGTTGGGATCGATCGCGATCTCGACTTCATTCGGCGGTGCACCGGTGATGTCCACGCGCGCAACGCCCGGAATGCGCTCGATGCGCCGCTTGAACTCGCGGTCGAGCATGTCATAGGCGGTCGTCAGGTCGGTGGTGCTGGCCAGGCGCACCTTCAGCACCGGCTGGTCGCTGCTGGACCACTTGAACACGTTGTAGCGCTGCAGGTCGTCAGGCAGGTCGCTGCGGATCGCATCGATACGTTCGCGCGCGTCGGAAGCGGCGATGGCGATGTCACGGTCCCAGTCGCTGAACTCGATGAAGATCAGCGCCGCTTCGGACGTGGCCGAGGAGCGCATGCGCTTGATCCCGGTCATCGTTGCCAATGACTCTTCCACCGGCCGGATGATGGTCCGCTCCACTTCTTCCGGTGTCGAGCCCGTGTACGGAATCTGCACGAACAGGAACGGCGCGGAGATGTCCGGCAGAGCCTCCAGTGGCAGCCGGAATGAAGCGATCAGGCCGATCACCACCAGCGATACGAAGCACATGATGGTGGTGACCGGACGGCGGATGGAGAACTCGGCGACACTCATGCCGGCTCCTCGCCGCCGACGCGGCCACC
Organism: Stenotrophomonas sp. STEN008; assembly: GCF_056760435.1. Lineage (NCBI taxonomy): Bacteria > Pseudomonadati > Pseudomonadota > Gammaproteobacteria > Lysobacterales > Lysobacteraceae > Stenotrophomonas > Stenotrophomonas sp. STEN008. The sequence continues at coordinate 16,604 of NZ_JBRRET010000027.1, forward strand.
TTCTGCGATTCGCAGTCCGTCGCCGGCGTGCTTGCGGCCGCGTTCGCGGTAGTAGGCGTCGCCGCGGCGATCCATCAGGTCGTAGACCACCGGGATCACCAGCAGGGTCAGCAGGGTGGAGACCAGCAGGCCGCCGATCACGGTGATCGCCATCGGCGCACGTACTTCAGCGCCCTCGCCCATCGCCACCGCCAGTGGCAGGAAGCCGAACAGCGTGCACAGGGTGGTCATGATGATCGGACGCAGGCGCGAGCGCGCGCCTTCCACCAGCGCCTCGTGTTTGGCCACGCCGGCCTCGCGCAGCTGGTTGACCTTGTCGATCAGGATGATCGCGTTCTTGGTGACCAGTCCCACCAGCAGGATCAGGCCGATGAACACCACCACCGAGATCGGCTTGCCGGTCAGCATCAGCGCCAGGATCGCGCCGACCAGCGCCAGCGGGATGGTGAACAGGATCACGAACGGATGCAGCAGCGATTCGAACTGCGACGCCATCACCAGATAGACCAGGAAGATCGCCAGTCCGAAGGCGAAGATCAGCGACGTTGCCGCCTGCGCCAGTTCCTCGCCCTGGCCGCCGATATGCAGGCCGACGCCCGCACCAAGCGGCTGTTCGGCGACCATCTGCTGCACTTCGCGCATGGCCGCGCCCAGATCGATGTCACGCAGGTTGGCCGAGACCACCGCGACGCGGGTCTGATCGGCACGGTGGATCTCGCTCGGACCGGTGGTGGCCACCACGTCGGCCACGGCGTCCAGGGTGACCGGACGGGTGCTGCCCGGGTTGACGATCAAGCGGCGGATGCTCTCCACGCTGGCCCGGTCGCCTTCCTGTGCCCGTACCAGCACGTCGATCTTGCGGTCGCGGAAGCTGTAGCGGGTGGCCACATCGCCGCGCACCTTCTTCACCACGACGTCGGCGATCTGGCGGGTGGTCAGGCCCAGTGCACCGGCGCGCTCCTGGTCGAAGCGGATCTGGATCTCCGGGAAGCCCTCCTCCACCGTCGACTTCACGTCGGCGTAGTGCGCATTGCCGCGCAGCAGGGCAGCCAGCCGCTGGCCAGCCTGCTCCAGCGTGGCCATGTCCTGACCACGCAGTTCGATTTCCAGCGGCGTGGAGAAGCTGAACAGTGCCGGCCGCGCGAAGTCGACCTGCGCGCCGGGGTGCCCGGCCATGGTGCCACGCAGGCGCTCGGTGATGGCCGCTTCGGTGCGCGCATCCCCACCGCCTTCCATCACCACGGTCAGCTTGCCGATGTTCTCACCGCTCTCGGTCGGGCTTGCGTCCAGCCGGGTACCGCTGCCACTGACGCCGTACAGCGAGGCCACGCCCTCGCCCTTGCCGTGCGCCAGCTGCAGTTCGCGGACCAGTGCATCGGTCTGCTTCAACGGCGTGCCGGCCGGCAGCTTGACGGTCATCTCGAAGCGGTCCTGGGCCAGCTGCGGGATGAGGTCGGCGCCCAGCATCGGCACCAGCGCCATGGTGGCTGCAAACGCCAGCGCGGCCAGGCCCAGCACCTTGCCGGGGTGCGCCAGCGCGCTCGGCAACAGCCGCAGGTAGCCACGTTCGGCCCCCGCATAGGGCTTCATCGCGATATCGCTGGCCTTGCGCATGACCGGACCGATCACGGCGGCAACGCCGCGGCAGGCACGCACCACCAGCCAGGCCAGCGCATAGAAGGTCCAGCGCACCGCAGCGACGAAGCCACGACGGCCGGCTGCAACGGGCTTCTGCCAGCGACGCTCCGGCTGCCACGCCTCGCTGGCGGGCTCTTCGGGGAACGCCAGCGGCGGCCGCCCCTTCAGCGAACTGAGCATCGGAATCAGTGTCATCGATACCAGCAGCGAAATGGCGATGGCGATCGCCACGGTCAGCGCCTGGTCGCGGAACAGCTGGCCGGCGATACCGTCGACGAACACCAGTGGCAGGAACACCGCGATGGTGGTCAGGGTGGAGGCGACCACCGCCATGCTCACTTCGCGGGTGCCTTCGATCGCGGCCTGCAGGATGCCCAGCCCGCGCTCGCGCGCCTTGGCGATGCTCTCCAGCACCACGATCGAATCGTCCACCACCAGGCCCGTCGCCAGCGCCAGGCCGCCCAGCGACATGACGTTCAGGCTGAGACCCAGCTGGCCCATGAAGAAGAACGTGGCGATGATCGACACCGGCAGCGACAGGCTGATGACGAACGTGCTCCAGCCATCGCGGAGGAACAGGAAGATGATCAGGATCGCCAGCAGGCCGCCGATCACCGCATCCTTCTTGACGTCGCTGATCGCATGCTCGATGAAGCGCGACTGGTCCTCGATGGTGGTCAGTTCGGCATCGCCGGGGAACGTGCCCTTGATCTGCTCCAGACGCTTGCGCAGCGCTTCGGCGGTGGCGACGGTGTTGGCGTCGCCTTCCTTGTAGATCGCCAGCTCGACCGATTCCTTACCGCCCAGGCGGATGATCGCTTCACGCTCCTTGTAGCCCTGGCGCACGGTGGCCACGTCCTTCAACCGGACAGGAACGCCATTGGCGACCACGCTGGAGCCACCGCCGGACGATGCGCTCTGTGCGGCCGAGGCTGCGGCGATGGCCGCAGCGGAACCGGTGGAGGCGGCAATGTTGAACATCTGCTGCAGCGCGGAGTCTGCCGCGCTGCCATTGGACGCCTGGGTGGTGACCAGCAGGTTGCGGATCTCCTCCAGGTCGGCGAACTGGTTGACGGTACGCACCAGGAAGCGCTGCGAGCCCTCTTCCAGCCGACCGCCGGAGATGTTGATGTTCTCGTCCTTCAGGCGCTTGATGACGGTATCGATCGGCAGATTCAGCTGCGCGAGCTTCTGCTGGTCGATGTCGACCTGGATCTCGTCCTCCAGGCCGCCGCCGACCTTGACCGCCGCCACGCCGGTGACCGGTTCCAGCTTCTTCTTCAGATCCTCGTCGGCGTAGCGGCGCAGGATGGTCAGCTCGCGGATGGCGTCGGCATCGCTGGACGGCGCCGCCTTGCTGGACAGCACCAGGCGCATGATCGGCTCGGTGGACGGATTGAAGCGCAGCAGCACCGGGGCTTTCGCCTCCAGCGGCAGGTTCAGCGCTTCCATCTTGTCGCGCACCTCCAGGCTGGCCTGGTCCATGTTGGTGCCCCAGGCGAACTCCAGCACCACATCGCTCTGGCCGGTGCGCGAGACCGACTTCAGCTTGCGCAGGTTCTTGACCACGCCCACGGCTTCTTCCACCGGCTGGGTGATCAGGGTTTCGATCTCGGTCGGTGCCGCACCGGTGTATTCGGTGCGTACCGTCAGCGTCGGGTAGCTCAGGTCCGGCAGCAGGTTGACCTTGAGACTGCCCAGCGCAATCAGGCCGAACAGCAGCAGGGTGACCGTGCACATGGCAATGGTGACGCGGCGGCGGGTAGCGAACTCCACCAGGCCGCCGCGCATGCCGGCGGCGGCGCTTTCGCCGTGGGGCGAAGCACCGTGGTCGTGGTCAGGATGGCTCATTACCGGCTCCCGGCCTTGTCTGCCGGCTTGGCCGAGGCCGTCGCCGTCTTCGCCTTTGGATCAGCGATCACCTGCACGGCGGTTCCGTCGCGCAGCGCGACCTTGCCCGCGGTGACCACCTGGTCTCCGGCCGCCAGGCCATCACGGATCTCCACCCATGGCCCCTCCGCGTAACCCAGCTTGACCGGAACGCGTGCGACCTTGCCGTCGCGCACACGGAACACCGCCGGCTCACCATCGTCGAGCAGCGCCAGGCGCGGCACGACCAGGGCGTCGGCACGCTGGTCGTAATCGATGCGGATCCGGCCGAACATGCCCGGCTGCAGGGAATGGGCAGTGCCGTCGAAGGCACTGACAACACGGAACGTGCCGCTGCCCGAATCCACCACCGGTGCGATGCGATCAACGATGCCGGTGAAGCTCTGGCCCGGCAGTGCATCCGCCGACAGGGTCACCGGCTGGCCGGCATGCAGCGTTGCCAGCTCGCGTTCGGGAACGTTGAGGGTGGCTTCCAGGCGCGAGTTGTCGACGATGCGGAAGATCGGCGTGTTGATCTGCACGAAGTTGCCGGTCTTGATCGAGCGCGAGGCGATCACGCCGGAGATCGGTGCGACCACCGTGGTGTACGACAGCTCCAGCGTGGCCAGGCGATACTGCGCGCGCACGTTTTCCAGATCGAAGCGCAGCTGGTCGACGTCGGCGGCACTGACCATCTGCTGGCCGACCAGCTTCTGTGCGCGCTGGTAGTTGTTCTCGAGCTTGCGCATCTGTGCCTCGCTCTGGGCAACCGCCAGGCGTGCGCGGTCCGGATCGAGCCGTACCAGCGGCTGCCCCGCGCTGACCCGCTGGCCTTCCTCGACCAGCACCGCCAGCGCCACGCCAGAGGTCTTGGCAACCACCTGCGACTCGGCGCGCGGCTCCAGCGCGGCGGTGCCGGTGTAGCTGGCCGCCACCGCGCGGCGGCTGGCCACCGCGACCTCGACCGGCACGGACTCGACTTTTTTCTCATCCTTGGTTTCGGCGGCCTTGGCCTCGCTGTTGGGGCCCGCGGCGCAACCGCCCAGCATCAGCGTGGTGGAGATCAGCAGGGCGGCGGCGCAGAGTCCGCTGCGGCGGCCATGCAGGAAGATTGGGTGCGACATCGTCAGGTCCCTGGAGGATGCGTGGGCAGGTGTGGTAGCAAAGTAATGCACCACTTCACGGCAACACCATATCCCAAAGGTCATGGTGTCTTCACGCCGCTGGTCGGCCCACCCCCATTTCAGCTAGATGAAACCTGAGGCTATACTCGGGTCGTTCCGTACCCCACGCCGGAACGACCAGACCCGAATCCCCGGAAACGACATCATGCGCCCGCAGCCGCTCGCCGCTTGTCTCGCTCTGGCCGTCCTCCTGCCCCTCGGGGCCGCCGCACAGCCCGCTCCAGCTACCACGACCGCAGCACCCGCCCCAGCCCCGGCACCCGCCGCTGCTGCCGCCGCCGCACCTGCCGGCAATTACGACAATGGCCGGGTGCTGGCCTACACCTGCCAGGGGTGCCATGGCATCACCGGTTACAAGAACGCCTACCCTAGTTACCGGGTACCGAAGATCGGTGGCCAGACCCAGCAGTACCTGACCCAGGCCCTGACCGAGTACCGCCAGGGCAAGCGCCGGCATCCGACGATGCAGGCCCAGTCGATGAGTTTCAGCGAACAGGAGATCGCCGATCTCTCTGTTTACCTGTCCACCGTCAAGTAAGGCCCGCCCATGTCGAAAGCCGCGCATCCACTGCGTCATGCCATCGCCCTGTCCGTCGCCCTGCTGCTGGCGGCCTGCTCGCAGTCACAGGTGGAGAACAGCGAGAAATCCGCCGCCGATCCGGGCCACGCCAGCGGCGAGCACGGCTCTTCATCGTCGGCAGGCCTGCCCACCGGCCGTGAGGCTGCCGGCGAAGCCCGGGCCAAGGTGAAGGGCAAGGCCACCAACCAGAGCTGCATCGATTGCCATGGTGCCGACGGCAACGCCCCGATCGATTCGACCTACCCGAAACTGGGTGGGCAGTACGGTGATTACCTCGCGCATGCGCTGCAGGCCTACCGTTCCGGCGACCGCCAGCACGCGTTGATGACGCCGCAGGCGACGGACCTGAGCGATCAGGACATCGCCGACCTGGCGGCGTACTTCGGCAGCCGGCCAAGCCAGCTGCGGGATCTGCACGGGGTCAAATAGGATCAGGGCGCCGTGGCGCCCCGCATCCGTAGCGTCGGGCCATGCCCGGCGGAACGCCAGAAGCCCGCGCTGTGCGCTCGCGGGGCATGGCCCCGCGCTACCCTTGCACCGTCAGCGTCGGTCAACGATCAGCCTTCCAGCTCTTCCCAGCGCGCGTACGCGGCGTCCAGTTCGGCCTGCACCTTGGCCAGCTGCTGCGTGTGTGCCGTCACCTCGGCGCTGCTGCGGGTGTAGAACGAGGGATCATTCATCGCTGAGGTGAGGCCTTCGACGTCACCTTCCAGCCTCTCGATCGTCTTCGGCAGCTGCTCCAGTTCGCGCGCTTCCTTGTAGCTGAGCTTGCGCTTGGCCGCGGCAGGTTCCGCGGCAGCCACAGGCGCAGCCGCTGCCGCCGGCCTGGCAGCGGCGGGCACTGCTGCCGCTGCGGTACTGGCCGCGTAGCGCTGCCAGTCGGTATAGCCTCCAACGTACTCGCCGATCACGCCGTCGCCCTCCATCACCAGCGTGGACGTCACCACGTTGTCGATGAAATCACGATCGTGGCTGACCAGCAGCAGCGTGCCGGTGTACTCGCCGAGCAGCTCTTCCAGCAGTTCAAGCGTTTCCACGTCCAGGTCGTTGGTAGGTTCGTCCATCACCAGCAGGTTGGACGGCTGCGCGAACAGCTTGGCCAGCAGCAGGCGGTTGCGCTCCCCACCGGACAGCCGGGTGATCGGCGCGCGCGCGCGCTCGGGCGTGAACATGAAGTCCTGCAGATAGGCATGCACGTGCTTGCGCTTGCCGTTGAACTCGAGGAAATCACGGCCTTCGGCCACGTTCTCGATGGCGCTCCAGTCTTCGCGCAACACGGCACGATACTGGTCGAAATAGGCCACCTGCAGGTTGGTGCCGGCGTTGACCTCGCCCTTCTGCGGCTGCAGTTCACCCAGCAGCAGCTTCAACAGGGTGGTCTTGCCGCTGCCGTTGGGGCCGATCAGGCCGATCCGGTCGCCGCGCAGGATGGTGGTGGTGAAGTCGCGGACCATGGTGCGGTCGCCGAACGCGAACGAAATGTCCTTCACGTCGATGACCTTCTTGCCGGAGCTCACGCCCTGTGCCGCTTCCATCCGGACATTGCCGCTCAGCTCGCGTCGCTGCGACCGTTCGGTGCGCATCGCTTTCAGCCGGCGCACGCGACCTTCATCGCGGGTGCGGCGCGCCTTGATGCCCTGCCGGATCCACACTTCTTCCTGTGCCAGCAGCTTGTCGAAGCGCGCGTTCTCCTGCGCCTGCGCGTTGAGGCGCTCTTCGCGGCGGCGTTCGTAGTTGGCCCAGTCGCCGGGCCAGCTGGTGACCTGGCCGCGATCGATCTCGACGATGCGGGTGGCCAGCGCACGCAGGAAGCGGCGGTCATGGGTGACGAACACCACGCTGCCGCTCCAGCCCTTCAGGAATGCTTCCAGCCAGTCGATGGCTTCGATGTCCAGGTGGTTGGTCGGCTCGTCCAGCAGCAGCAGGTCCGGGCTGGAGACCAGCGCGCGGCCCAACAGGACGCGGCGCTTCATGCCACCGGACAGGCGCGCGAACTCCGCATCGCCATCCAGGTCGAGCTTGGTCAGTGTCTCGGCCACGCGCTGGTCCAGACCCCAGCCATTGGCCGCGTCGATCTTGGCCTGCACCCGGCCGAGTGCATCGCCGTCGAACTCGTCGGCATGGCTGAGGTGGTGGAACTCGGCCAGCCACTGGCCCAGCTCACCCAGGCCATCGGCCACCACGTCGAACACCGAGCCGGCCGCGCCGTGCGGCACTTCCTGTTCCAGGCGGGTCACACGGACGCCCTGCTGGACGCGTACTTCGCCATCATCGGGCTTGTGGTCGCCGGACAGGAGCTTGAGCAGGGTGGATTTGCCGGCGCCGTTGCGGCCGATCAGGGCGATGCGTTCACCCGGCTCGATCGACAGTTCGGCTTTTTCCAGCAACAACGGGCCGCCGACGCTGAAGTCGACGTTCTGCAGAGTAATCAGAGGCATCCGGATATTGTACGGGTTGGGGGCGCCGGCCGGGCTGCTCCCGGAGATCGATCAGCCCACCTCCCCCAGCAACGCCTGCAGACCCGGCAACCATTGCTTGCCGGGGTGGCGCACCAGCCACAGCGTGCGCTGCAGCGCGGGTAGCGGGGTATCCAGCACACGCAGGCGACCCAGTGCCAGCGGCTCCTCCAATGCGTGACGTGACAGGCAGGCCACGCCGAGGCCGGCGATCGCGGCTTGCTTGATCGCCTCGGTATTGCCCAGCTGCAGGGTCTGCGCGAAGCCGCGCAGATGCGGCAGAAGCGCCTGCTCCACGGCCTCGCGGGTGCCGGACCCGGGTTCGCGCAGCAGCCAGCGCGCCGCGCGCAGATCCTCCAGCGACCAGCGCGCCGCCGCGTCGGCGGCGGCAACGATCACCAGCGGATCCTGCTGCCACGCGGTCACCTGCAAACCCCGCTCGTGGCATGGCCCCTCGATCAGGCCGGCATCCACATCCAGCCGCTGGACGGCGGCGACCACGCCGGCGCTGTTGTCGATGCGCAGATCGACTTCCGCCTGCGGCGCCTGCCGCAACAGGTCGGCGATGCGCGCCGGCAGCAGGTAGTTGCCGATGGTGGTGCTGGCCGCCAGCACCAGCCGCAACGGTGCCCCCTGCGCGGGGTCCCCGCCGGCAGCGAGCTGGCGCTCGAGATCAACGGCATTGACCAGCAGCGCGCGGGCCGGTTCCAGCAGCGCGCGGCCATGGCCGTTCAGCACCAGGCGGCGACCGACACGGTCGAACAGGGGCGTGCCGAAATGCGCCTCCAGCTCCTGCAGGGCTGCACTGCTGGCCGACTGCGAGAGCGCGATGGCCTGGCCGGCCGCGGAGGTACTTCCGTGGTCGGCAATGGCGACGAAGACCTGTAGCTGGCGCAGAGTCAGGCGCATGGCATTTACCTATAAAGCAGGTAGATTCTACTTATATTATTCGTTTTACAGGTCATTGGCGCAGGCGGACGCTTTTCATCGTTCCCCACACCGGTCCCGCGATGAGCACCTCCGCCCCCTCCACCTGGTCCCTGCCCGTTCTGCGGCAGCGCTGGCAGCCGCGCCTGCCCGGGCTGCTGCTGGCGGGCCTGCTCGCTGCGGCATCGCTTCATCTGGCGGACCTGCGATGGCTGCAGGCGCATGGCCTGAGCGCGCTGACCGTGGCGATCGTCGCCGGTATCGCGGTCGGCAATACCCTCTACCCGCGGCTGGCGCCGCGCAGCGCGGCAGGCATCGGCTTCGCCAAGCACTGGCTGCTGCGTGCCGGCATTGTGCTGTATGGCCTGCGCCTGACTTTCCAGGACATCGGCCATGTCGGCGTCGCCGGCGTGCTGATGGACGTGCTGGTGGTCGCCAGCACATTTGGCTTGGCCTGTTGGCTGGGCACGCGCGTGTTCAGGATGGAGCGTGAGGCGGCGATGCTGATCGGCGCCGGCAGTGCCATCTGCGGCGCGGCGGCAGTGATGGCGGCCGAGCCGGTGGTGCGTGGTCGTGCAGCACAGGTAACGGTGGCGGTATCGACCGTGGTGGTGTTCGGTACGCTTGCCATGTTCCTGTATCCGGCGCTGTATGCGTTGCTGCAGTCGCACGGCTGGCTGGCGATGGACGCGCGGCAGTACGGCCTGTTCACCGGGGCGACCGTGCACGAAGTGGCGCAGGTGGTAGCTGCCGGCCGTGCCGTGGGTGAGGCGGCTGCCGATACCGCCGTCATCACCAAGATGGTTCGGGTGATGCTGCTCGCGCCGTTCCTGGTCGTGCTGTCGCTCTGGCTGGCACGCGGCAGCAGGGCAACGCCCGAGGGCAGCAAGGCCCGCATCGTTGTGCCGTGGTTCGCGTTCGGTTTCGTCGCCGTGGCCGGCATGAACTCGCTGCAGCTGCTGCCCGCCGGACTTCACGCAGCGCTGGTGCAGCTGGACACGGTGCTGCTGGCGATGGCGATGGCGGCGCTGGGCGTGACCACCCATGTCTCCGCGCTGCGCCAGGCGGGCCTGAAGCCGCTGCTGCTGGCGCTGCTCCTGTTCGCCTGGCTGCTGTTCGGTGGCCTGGCGATCCACCAGGGCGTGCTGGCGATGCTGCACTGAGCGCAGGTCTGCCGATACGGCCGCTGCCCCGGGAGACGGGGACGGCCGCGCGCGCAGGTACAATGCGCCATGACTGACTTCTCGACCCTGCCGCTGAGCCCGGCCCTGCAGCCCGGCCTGGATGCCCTCGGCTACACCACCCTGACCCCTGTGCAGGCCCAGAGCCTGCCCGCCATCCTCGATGGCCGCGACGTGATCGCGCAGGCTCCGACCGGCAGCGGCAAGACCGCTGCGTTCGGCCTGGGGCTGCTGCAGGCGATCGATCCGAGCCTGATCCGCGTACAGGCGCTGGTGCTGTGCCCGACCCGCGAACTGGCCGACCAGGTCGGCAAGCAGATCCGCAAGCTGGCCACCGGCATCCCCAACCTGAAGCTGCTGCTGCTGGTCGGCGGCGTACCGCTGGGACCACAGCTCGCCTCGCTGGAAGGCCACGACCCGCACGTGGTGGTCGGCACCCCTGGCCGCGTGCAGGAGCTGGCACGCAAGCGCGCGCTGAATCTTGGCGCGGTGCGCACGCTGGTGCTGGACGAAGCCGATCGCATGCTCGACATGGGCTTTGAAGAGCCCATCCGCGAAATCGCCGGACGCACCCACAAGGACCGGCAGAGCCTGCTGTTCTCGGCCACCTTCCCCGACAGCATCCGTGCCATTGCCCGTGACCTGCTGCGCGATGCCGTTGAAGTCACCGTGGAAGGCGCTGACCAGGCGCCGGCCATCCGCCACCTGTTCTGCGAGGTCGAGCCGGCCCATCGGCAGAAGGCGCTGGCCGGCCTGCTGCTCAAGTACACGCCCGAATCGGCAGTGGTGTTCTGCAATACCCGCAAGGACGTGGATGAGGTCGCCCATTCGCTGCAGCAGTTCGGCTTCTCGGCGCTGGCCCTGCACGGTGACATGGAGCAGCGTGACCGTGAGGAAGTGCTGCTGCGCCTGGCCAACCGCAGCTGCAACGTGCTGGTCGCCAGCGACGTCGCCGCGCGCGGTCTGGACGTGGAAGAGCTGGCGGCGGTGATCAACTACGAGCTGCCGACCGATGTCGAAAGCTACCAGCACCGCGTTGGACGTACCGGCCGTGCCGGCGCCAGCGGCCTGGCCATCAGCCTGGTCGCGGGCCGCGAAAAGACCCGCGCCGAAGCGATCGAAGCACAGATGGGGCACGCGCTGGACTGGCAGAAAACGCCGCTGGCGACGTCACGCCCCGCCGAGTTGCCGCAGGCAGCGATGCGCACCCTGCGCATCGACGGTGGCAAGACAGACAAGCTGCGCCCGGGCGACATCCTCGGCGCCTTGACCGGCGACGCCGGCCTGTCGGGCAAGTTCATCGGCAAGATCGCGATCTTCCCGACCCGCTCCTACGTGGCGATCGCGCGCGAGCAGGCCAGCAAGGCCGTGGCGAAACTGGAGGCCGGCAAGATCAAGGGCCGCCGCTTCCGCGTACGGATGATGTAAGGCCCAGCGACAGGTAGCGCCGGGCCATGCCCGGCGGCAGTTCCAGATCCGGTAGCGCCGGGCCATGCCCGGCGGCAGTTCCAGATCCGGTAGCGCCGGGCCATGCCCGGCGACAGTCTCAGAACACCAGCTCGGTGTGCAGCGGCAGGTCCGCCTGCCAACGGGCGCGGCCACCCAGGCCATCCAGCTCGACCAGGACGCCAGCACCGACCACGTCCACGCCCAGCCGGCGCACCAGCGACAATGCGGCCACCAGCGTGCCGCCGGTCGCCAGCACGTCATCGATGATCGCCACGCGCGCGCCGGCCGCCAGCGCATCAGCATGCACTTCGATGCAGTCGCTGCGGTACTCCAGTGTGTATTCCTCGCGCAGCACCTGGCCGGGCAGCTTGCCCGGCTTGCGCACCGGCACGAAGCCGACGCCCAGTTCCAGTGCCATCGCGGCGCCCAGGATGAAACCACGCGATTCGATACCCACCACCGCGTCCAGCTTCTGGTCGCGCCAGCGGTCGGCCATCGCGCGGATGGCATCACGGAAGTCCTCGCCGTGCGCGAGCAGCGGCATGATGTCCTTGAACAGGATGCCGGGCTTGGGGAAATCGGCGATGTCGCGCAGGCGCGAGGCCCACGCGGGGACGGCCACGGTGGCGTCGGTCATTGCAGCTACCAGCTTGTATGGCGGCATAGGGTAACCGGTTCGTCCGTACGCTGCCCGTTCCCGGCATCTTCGCGCCGCTGCGTTCCATCAATGGCGCCACAGCATCACGCAAAAATCGCACACGCGTGCGATAATCGCCGTGATCGGTCATTCACCCGCCTTGCGTCATAAGCAGATCGACGCCTGCACGCCGTCACGGCCCGCAGCCGCCCTGGATGCCGTCGGCCCCCGCCACGCCTGGCGCGTGCGGGGCTTCCCCGCCTTCGCGCGGGTTCCTGCAATGAGGTTCATGCAACGTGGACGAGACGACGAAGGTTCCGGCCGTGTGCCGTGTGCTGGTGATCCTGCTCGGCATCCTGGTGACGCTGTTCGGCCTGGCTCTGCTGGTCGGCGGCGTACGCCTGGTGCAGTTGGGGGGCAGCTGGTACTTCCTGCTGATGGGTGTGGCGTCTGCCGTGGCCGGCGTGCTGCTGGTGATGCGCAGGCCGAACGGTGCGCTGCTGTACGGCCTGGCGTTCGTGGCTACGCTGCTGTGGGCGCTGGTGGATGCCGGCTGGAATTTCTGGCCGCTGGTTTCGCGCCTGGTGATGCCCGCCGTGCTCGCCCTGCTGGTCGCCTTGGCCTGGCCGGTGCTGCGCCGCAGCCGCGGCCAGGTGGCCGGTCGCGGCGCCTATGGCGTGGCTGCAGTGCTGCTGGTGGGTCTGCTGGGTACTGCATTCGCAGCGTTCCAGCCGCGTCCCGTGCAGGCGGCGCAGGGCACCACACCCCCCGTAGTGCCCGTGGCCAAGGGCGCTGAGCAGCGCGACTGGATGCACTGGGGCAATACCACCGCCGGTACCCGCTTTGCCGCACTGGACCAGATCACCCCGGCCAATGTGAAAGAGCTGCAGGTGGCCTGGACCGCGCGCACCGGCGATGTACCGGAAAGCAACGGCTTCGGCGCCGAAGACCAGAACACCCCGCTGCAGATCGGCGACACCCTGTACCTGTGCACCCCGCACAACCAGGTGATCGCCGTTGATGCCGATTCGGGCAAGCAGCGCTGGGCCTTCGATCCCAAGGCCACCGCACCGAACTGGCAGCGTTGCCGGGGCCTGGGCTATTTCGATGCGACTACCGCACCGGCCGCCGCGACGACGGCTGCACCGGCACCAGTGCCAGCCACTGACGTGGCGAGCACCGGCCCGGCGCTGTGCGGGAAGCGCATCCTGATGACCTCCATCGACGCCCGCCTGTTCGCGCTGGATGCGAACACCGGTGCCCTTTGCCCGGACTTTGGCAGCAATGGGGTGGTCGACCTGAAGGTCGGCATGGGCGAGATCAAGCCCGGTTTCTACACCCTCACCGCCGCGCCGCTGGTGGCGGGCGAGCTGATCGTGGTCGGCGGCCGGGTGGCCGACAACATCGAAGTGGGTGAACCGTCCGGCGTGGTGCGTGCGTACAACGTGCGCACCGGTGCGCTGGTCTGGATCTGGGATCTTTCAAAGGAGACCCCGGACGTGCCGCTGGATCCGTCGATCCACTACACCCGTGCGACGCCGAATGTGTGGACGTCGATGGCCTACGACCCGCAACTGGGCCTGGTCTACCTGCCCACCGGCAACACCACGCCGGATCAGTGGGCCGGCGAACGCACGCCGCAGGACGACAAGTACAGCTCTGCCGTGGTCGCGCTCGACGTCGCCACCGGCAAGGAACGCTGGGTGTACCAGACCGTACACCACGATCTGTGGGACTACGATCTGCCCGCGCAGCCGACCCTGATCGATGTACCCGACGGCAAGGGCGGCACATTGCCGGCGCTGCTGCAGGTCACCAAGGCCGGGCAGATCTTCATGCTCAACCGGCAGACCGGCGTGCCGATCAGCGAAGTGCGCGACATTCCGGCGCCGCAGGGCAACGCCGAGGGCGAGCGCTACGCCGCCACCCAGCCGCTGTCGGTGGGCCTGCCGCAGATCGGCGCGGAAACGCTGACCGAGTCGGACATGTGGGGAGCCACCCCGATCGACCAGATGCTGTGCCGCATCCAGTTCAAGCAGTTCCGCTACGACGGCATGTACACGCCGCCGGGCGAAGACCTGGCGCTGCAATGGCCGGGTTCGCTGGGCGGCATGAACTGGGGCAGCGCCTCGGTCGACCCGACCACGGGCTATCTGTTCGTCAATGACATGCGCCTGGGCCTGTGGACCAAGCTGATTCCGCGCGCGCAGATGAGCAGCGGCGACGGCGGCGTGGAAATGGGCGCGGCCTCGCAGACCGGCACGCCCTATGGTTCGCTGCGCGACCGCTTCCTGTCCAAGCTTGGCATTCCCTGCCAGAAGCCCCCGTTCGGCACTATGTCGGCGATCAACCTGGCGACCCGCAAACTGGTCTGGCAGGTACCGGTGGGCACGGTGAAGGACACCGGTCCGATGGGCATCAAGATGGGCCTGTCGATCCCGATCGGCATGCCGACCCTGGGCGGTTCGCTGGCCACCCAGTCAGGCCTGCTGTTCTTCGCGGGCACGCAGGATTACTACCTGCGTGCCTACGACAGCCGTACCGGCGATGAGCTGTGGAAAGCACGCATGCCGGTGGGTAGCCAGGGCACGCCGATGACCTATGTCTCGCCAAAGACCGGCCGTCAGTACGTGGTGATCTCCGCCGGTGGCGCCCGCCAGTCGCCGGACCGCGGCGATTACGTGATTGCCTACGCGCTGCCCGAGCGCAGGTGAACCCTGCCCCGCAGCGTCGCCTGCCGGGCGGCGCTACCCGGGTACCGGTTGCTGGTGCGAGCGCTTACCATGCAAGGTCGAACCCGATGAAAGCTGCTGCCATGCCTGCCGCCGATCCTCCCAGCCGTCGCCCCAAGCGCGCACCTGCTCCGCCGCAGGACCGTGGCCTGGCCCATGAGCTGATGCAGCAGATCCAGGACAACCAGGGCGACCCGGACTTCATGACATCGCTCGGTCGCGGTCTGGCCGTGCTGAGCGTGTTCTCGCAGCACCCGCGCGAAGTGACCATGTCACAGATCAGCACCGATACCGGCATCTCGCGTGCCGCGGTGCGGCGCGTGCTGTATACGCTGGAAAAGCTGGGCTATGTCGGCGAACAGGGCCGTGGCTACGTGCTGCTGCCGCGCGTGCTGGGCATGGGCGGTGCCTATGTGGCGTCGTCGTCGATGACCGCCGCAGCGCAGCCGGTGCTCGACGCCCTGCGCGACGACGTGCATGAATCCTGCTCGCTGGGCGTGCTGGACGGCGACGACATCCTGTACGTGGCACGTGCGGAAACCGTGCGCATCATGTCGATTGGACTGCGCGCGGGCAGCCGTCTGCCTGCCTACTGCACATCGATGGGCCGCGTGTTGCTCGCGGCGTTGCCGCGCGACACGCTGGAAGGCTATCTGGAACGCAATCCGCTGCGGCCGCGCACCGAGCGCACCATCACCCGCATGGATGATTTCCTGGACACGCTGGAGAAGGTGCGCCGCGAAGGTGTGTCCCTGGTCGACCAGGAACTGGAGATCGGCCTGCGCTCGATCGCAGTGCCTGTGCGTTCGCGCAGCGGTGACGTGGTTGGTGCGTTGAACATCGGCACCCAGGCGGGCCGTATCGGTCTGGGCGTGATGCAGACCCAGCTGCTGCCGCGCCTGCGCGAAGCGGCGCAGCGATTGGGCACGTTGTTGAATTGAGGCACGCCGCCGGGCATGGCCCGGCGTCATCGTCGGCCGCTGCGCTCGCCCGGGCGGGGGCCGGGGGGCCCCCCCCCCCCCCCCCCCCCCGGGGGCCCGGCCCCCCCGCCCCACGCCCGGCGGAACCGGCATCAGCCCTCGGCGGCCTGCTCTTCCAGAATCGGCTTAGCCAGCGCGAAGGCGTGGTTGGCCGCAGGCACGCCACAGTAGATCGCAGCCTGCAGCAGCACTTCCTTGATCTGCTCCGGCGTGACGCCGTTGTTGCGGGCGGCACGGATGTGAAGCTTGAACTCCTCGTCGTGGCCCAGCGCCACCATCATCACGATGGTCAGCAGCGAGCGCGTATGCCGCGGCAGCCCCTCACGCGTCCACACCGTGCCCCACGCTGTGCGGGTGATGAAGTCCTGGAATTCGGTGGTGAAATCGTTGCGCGCCTGCAGCGAGCGTTCAACGTGTGCCTCGCCCAGCACCTGGCGGCGCACCGCAAGGCCGGCTTCGTAGCGTTCCTGTTCGTCCATCGTGGTCTACCTGTTATGCGGGGGTCAGTGCTGCGCGGAAAGATGCGCAGCCAGTGCGGAAGTGAATGCCTGCGGCGACTCCAGATTGCAGATGTGGCGGCCCGGGACAGCGGCGTAGTGGCCATGGGCCACGCCCTCGGCGATTGCCTGCAGATCGGTCGGCACGCACACCGGATCATCATCACCGGCAATGGCCAGCAGCGGCACGCCGATGCGGCCCAGCACATCGCGGAAGTCGGCCGTTGCCACCGCGTTGCAGCAGCCGACGTAACCGTCGACGCGGGTCGCCAGGAATACCTGCAGGATCTCTTCCACCTGGCTGGCATGGGTCTGTGCGAAGGCAGCGGTGAACCAGCGTTCGCGGGTGCCATCCACGAGGGGCAACAAGCCATCGTGCTGGACCTGGGCCATACGCGCCTGCCAGCTCTCCAGCGTGCCGATCTTCGCCGCGGTGGCGGCCACGGTGAGCGTGCGCAGCCGGTTGCCCGCATGCACGCCCAGCCACTGCCCGGTCAGACCACCGATCGAAAGACCGCAGAAATGGCTGCGCTCGACGCCCACGTGATCCCACAGGGCCAGCACGTCGGCGCCCAGTTCGGCCACGGTGTACAAGCCGGGCGGAGCGCTGGACTGGCCGTGGCCCCGACGGTCATAACGCAGGATTCGATACTGCGCGGCCAGCGCATCCACCTGCGGCTGCCACATGCCCAGGTCGGTACCGAGCGAATTGCAGAACGTCAGCCATGGCGCGTCGGCACGGCCCTCGGTCTGGTAATGCAGGCGGTGCTGCGGAAGGTCGAGGAAGGACATGCGTGCTCCAGCGGTGAACGTGGGGATCAGCCGCGCGCGAGCACGCGGTCGATCCAGGTATCGGCCATGCCGCGCCAGCTGTCGGCAGCGAACAGGGCATCCAGTTGTGCAGCGGAAAGCTGCGCGGTGACCTCCGGCGTCTGCGCCAGCACGTCGCGAAGATGCTGCGATTGCGCCAACGCCTGCTTCGCGGCCTGCTCCACCAGGGCGTGCGCGGCCGACTTGCCGATACGCTCGCCCAGGGTGACCGCCACGGCCTCGGCGTAGAGCAGGCCGCCATGGCTGTCCAGATGCTGGCGCATGCGTGCGCGATCCAGTTGCAGGCCCTGCACCACCATCTCAACCTGGGCCAGGCTGCCCGCACACAGGCGGACGATCTCCGGCACGGTCTCCCATTCGGCATGCCACTGCCCGGCCGCGCGCTCGTGCGGCTGCGGCATGGCGCTGAACAACGTGGACAGCAGGCCCGGCACGCGCGTGGCGGCGGCGATGGCCGCCACGCAGCCCACCGGATTGCGCTTGTGCGGCATCGCCGAGGAGCCCCCCTTGCCCTCCCCGGCCGGCTCGAAGGCCTCCGCCACCTCGGACTGCATCAGCAGCACGATATCGCTGGCGATCTTGCCGAGGCTGCCGGTCAGCAGCGCGAACACGCTGCCCAGTTCGGCGATACGATCACGTGCGGTGTGCCAGGGCAGCGCCGGCAGCGGCAACTGCAACTCGGCAGCCAGGGCCTCGGCCACGTCCAACCCGCGCGTCTGCAGCGAGGCCAGCGTGCCCGCGGCGCCACCGAACTGCAGCACCAGAGTGTCTTCGGCCAGCGCATCCAGGCGCCGCTGGCTGCGCTGCAGGGCATCAAGCCAACCGGCGGCCTTCAACCCGAAGGTTACCGGCACGGCCTGCTGCAGCAGCGTGCGTCCCGGCAGACCGGTGCCGCGCTCGGCCTCGGCCAGCCGCGCCAACGCCGTGCACAGCGCCTGCAGTCGCGTCTGCACGTGACCGACCGCCGTGCGCAGCTGCAATACGGCGCCGGTGTCGATGATGTCCTGGCTGGTGGCACCCCAGTGCACCCAGCGCGCGGCTTCGGCATCATTCGCCTTGACCTGCGCAGTGAGCGCCTTGACCAATGGAATGGCCGGGTTGCCAGCCAGCGCGGTGGCGGCCGACAGCGCCGGCAGCGCATACAGATCGGCGCGGCAGGCCGCTTCGATCGGGGCCAGTGCAGTGGCGGGAATCACCCCGCACCGCACCTGCGCGCGTGCCAGCGCGCGCTCGACGTCCAGCATCGCCTGCAGGCGCGCTTGATCACTGAACACGGCGTCGACGGCAGAATCGCCGAACAGACCGCCCAGCAGCGTTGGGGAGAGGCTCATCGGTGCAGTCCATCCTGGGTGGCCACAGCTTACCCGCGCCCGCTGCGTGCGGGCGTGGAGTAGCCGGAAGGCGCGTCGCGCGCGCCGCGATCAGTAGGCGAAGAAGACCGTCTCATCCGGGCCCTGCATGCGCACGTCCCACCGGTACAGACCCTTGCCCTGCGCCTGCGCAACCAGCGTGTGACGGCGCTCGGGCGGTACCAGCGCGAGGATGCCGTCCTCGCCATTGCTGGTCTCGTCGCTGAAGTAGATGCGGCCCCGCACAGCCTGCAGCAGGCCACGCATGAACACCAGCACGATCAGGTGCGGTGCCTGCGGCTCGCCGCGCAGGCCCGGCACGCGGCCCGGCTTGACGGTGCTGAAGGCAAACCGCCCCTGCTCATCGGTCGGCACGCGGCCCCAGCCATCGAAGGCCGGGTCGTGGTCGTCGCGGCGCGGGTCTTCGCCATGGGCATAGATGCCCTGTGCGTCGGCCTGCCAGATTTCCAGCACGGCATCGGACACCGGCACGCCATTGCCATCGAACACCTGGCCCTGCACGTGCACGCGTTCGCCCTGCGCGGTGGCCGGGGCGATGTCGGTGCGGTACAGCGGTTCCAGGCCCAGGCGGTAGTACGGGCCGACGGTCTGCCACGGAGTGGATTGGAAACTCATGGTCTTACTCCCAGACGGTCATCTTGCGACCGCGCAGCACGATGTCGAAGCGGTAACCCAGCGCGAACTCATTGGCCGTGTTCTCCCAATCGAACGAGGACACCATGCGCGCGCGCGCATTGGCATCGTCCACGCAGTTGTAGATGGGATCGAACGCCAGCAGTGGGTCGTTGGGGAAGTACATCTGCGTGACCAGCCGCTGGCCGATGCCATCGCCATGCAGAGAGAAATGGATGTGCGCCGGGCGCCAGGCGTTGTAGTGGTTGCGCCACGGGTAGGCGCCGGGCTTGATGGTGGTGAAGCGGTAACGGCCTTCGCTGTCGGTCAGCACCTGGCCCGTACCCTTGAAGTTGGGATCCAGCGGTGCATCGTGCTGGTCACCCTTGTGCAGGTAACGGCCAGCAGCGTTGCACTGCCATACCTCGACCACGGTGTTGCGCACCGGGCGGCCATTCTCGTCCAGCACGCGGCCGCTGACGATGATGCGCTCGCCCTGCGGCTGGCCGGGGAAACCTGCGGTCAGGTCCGCGGCGTGCTCGCCCAGGGTGATGCGGTTGATGCTCGGGCCGGTCACTTCCGAGAGCGTTACCGGGATGGCGATCGGATCGGTACCCGGGCCACGCAGCGCGGTGGAGGCATACGGCAGGTGGATGCGCGGCGGCTGGCTGCCGGGATACGGCGTGCGGTAGCCGCGCAGTTGAGTGGGATCGCTCATGGCGTACTCCTGTTGGCGAGCGGCCCGCAGGCCGCGGCTGTCGTGCAGATCATGGGTTCGTTGGGGCTCACACGCGCTCAATGGCCAGGGCTACACCCTGCCCCACGCCGATGCACATCGTGGCCAGGCCACGCCGGCCCCCGGTGGCTTCCAGCTGGCGCAGCAGGGTCAGGGCCAGGCGCGCACCGCTCATGCCCAGCGGGTGCCCCAGTGCGATGGCGCCGCCGTTGGAGTTCACGTGCGCGGCATCATCGGCCAGGCCCAGCTGGCGCATGCAGGCCAGGCTCTGCGAGGCGAAGGCTTCGTTCAGTTCGATGGCATCGAAATCGGCAATGGTCAGGCCCAGGCGCGTCATCAGCTTCTGGCTGGCCGGCACCGGGCCCATGCCCATGATTGCCGGCTCCACGCCGGCGCTGGCAAAGCCGAGAATGCGTGCGCGCGGGGTGAGGCCCAGCGCCTTGACCTGCGCACCGGACGCCAGCAGCAACGCCGCGGCACCATCATTGATGCCCGAGGCATTGCCTGCGGTCACCGTTCCGGGTTGCCGGAACAGCGGCTTCAGTCCAGCCAGGGCGTCTGCGGTGGTATCGCCGCGCGGATGTTCATCGCGGTCGACAATCACGGTCTCGCCGCGCCTGCGGCCCGGCACCTCCACCGCCTCGATTTCGCCATCGAAGAATCCACGCGCCTGCGCGACGGCGGTGCGTTGCTGGCTGCGCAGCGCGAACGCATCCTGGTCCTCGCGGCTGATGGCGTAGCGCTCCGCCACGTTCTCGGCGGTCTGGCCCATGGTCTCCACGCCATGCAGCTCGCGCAGGCGGGAGTTGATGAAGCGCCAGCCCATGGTGGTGTCTTCAATCTGCTGGTCGCGGGCGAACGGCGAGGTCGCCTTGCCCATCACGAATGGCGCGCGTGACATCGACTCGACACCACCGGCAATGGCCAGACCCAGCTCGCCCGTGGCGATCCCACGGGCCACCGTGCCGATCGCATCCAGGCCCGACCCGCACAGGCGGTTGATCGTGCTGCCCGGCACCGTCACCGGCAGGCCGGCCAGCAGCAGGCTCATGCGCGCAACGTTCCGGTTGTCTTCGCCGGCCTGGTTGGCACAGCCGAGGTAGACGTCCTCGACCAGCGCCGGATCCAGCTGCGGGTGGCGCGCCAGCAGTGCCTTCAGCGGAATCGCGCCGAGGTCGTCGGCGCGCACGCCGGACAGCGCACCACCATAGCGACCGATCGGGGTACGGATGCCATCGACGATGTAGGTCTCGTGCAGGCTCATCTCAGGCTCCCTCGGCCAGTGCCAGCGGCAGGCCGGTCAGTTCACGCAGTTGTCCGATATCCATCCCTTCCACCATCTCCAGCACGGTCGCGCCATCAGCCCCCAGATCGAACACCGCCACATCGGTGTACACGCGCGACACGCAGCGCAGCCCGGTCAACGGGTAGCTGCACTCGGTCACCAGCTTGCTCTCGCCCTTCTTGGTGAACAGGTCCATCATCACGAACACCTGCTTGGCACCGATGGCCAGGTCCATCGCGCCGCCCACGGCCGGAATCGCATCGGGGGCCCCGGTGCTCCAGTTGGCGAGGTCGCCCTGCACCGAGACCTGGAAGGCACCCAGCACGCAGATATCGAGGTGGCCGCCACGCATCATCGCGAACGAATCGGCATGGTGGAAATAGCAGCCCCCGGTCAGCAGGGTGACCGGCTGCTTGCCGGCATTGATCAGATCCGGATCCTCCCGGCCAGGCGCCGGCGCCGGTCCCATGCCCAGCAGGCCATTCTCCGACTGCAGGAAGATCTCCTTGTCGGCCGGCAGGAAATTGGCCACCGTGGTCGGCAGGCCAATGCCCAGGTTGACGTAGGCACCTTCGGGAATGTCACGCGCCACGCGCGCGGCCATCTGTTCGCGGCTGAGCTTGTTCATGCCTGCACCCCCGCTGCGGCCACCGGAACCACGCGCTGCACGAAGATGCCCGGGGTCACCACGGCCTCCGGGTCCAGTTCACCCAGCGGCACCACCTCACGCACCTGCACGATGGCGCAGCGCGCGGCCATCGCCATCAGCGGGCCGAAGTTGCGTGCGGTCTTGCGGTACACCAGGTTGCCCCAACGGTCGCCGCGGTCGGCCTTGATCAGCGCGAAATCAGCGTGCAGCGGGTACTCAAGCACGAAGTGACGCCCGTCGATCTCACGCGTCTCCTTGCCCTGCGCCAGCTCGGTGCCGTAGCCGGTCGGGGTGAAGATCGCGCCCAGGCCGGAACCCGCCGCGTGGATGCGCGCGGCCAGATTGCCCTGTGGCACCAGCTCCAGTTCGATCTCACCGGCGCGGTAGGCGGCGTCGAAATGCTGCGAATCGGCCTGGCGCGGAAACGAGCAGACGATGCGACGCACGCGCTTGTGCCTGATCAGCGCGGCCAGGCCGGTATCGCCGTTGCCGGCGTTGTTGTTGATGATGCACAGCTCGCGCGCACCCTGTGCGATGAGCGCGTCGATCAGCTCGTCGGGCATGCCCGCCGTGCCAAAGCCGCCGATCATCACGGTGGCGCCATCATGGATATCGGCCACCGCTGCTTCCACGCTGGCCACGGTCTTGTCGA
The DNA here is from genome assembly GCF_056760435.1 of Stenotrophomonas sp. STEN008. Lineage (NCBI taxonomy): Bacteria > Pseudomonadati > Pseudomonadota > Gammaproteobacteria > Lysobacterales > Lysobacteraceae > Stenotrophomonas > Stenotrophomonas sp. STEN008. Next base: position 38,869 of record NZ_JBRRET010000027.1, read on the forward strand.
TCACTGCATTGCTCCTTGCCCTGCGCGCCAGCGGTCATCACCGCCTCGCTTCAGAGCCACTGCGAAGGGAAAACACGGCCTCAACATGGTCGCCATGGCACTCCGTCCGGTCAATGCGATATTCGCACTCATGATTCGATAATCGCACATTGAGTCAACGACTCCCTCGCGGTTCAACGCTGGTTCCGGCCCACGCCCACGCGCAGACCCAGGCACGCCCAAGCCGCCAGCAGCAGCGGCAGCGCGCACAGCACATACAACGCGGAGGGCCGCCAGTGGCCATCCACCAGCACACCCACCGTGAGCGGCGAGAGGATCGCACCGACGCGGCCGATGCCGATGGCCCAGCCCAGACCGGTGGTCCGCACTTGCGCGGCGAACACCACCGGCGCCGCGGCATACAGGCCCGCCATCGCGGCGAACAGTGCTGCACCGATCACGAACGCCAACGGGAAGGCCATGCCCAGCTGCGTGTTGAAGGCGGCAAAGCCCAGCATCGACACCATCGCCAGCAGCAGCGCACCGGCGGTCAGCTTCGACAGCGACCAGCGCGAGGCCAGCCAGCCGAACAGGCTGCCGCCGACGATGCCGCCCAGATTCAACAGCACGCCTCCGGTGATGCCCTGCTGGGCGGAGACACCGGCAGAGACCAGCAGCTTCGGCGTCCAGCTCAGCACGAAGTAGAAGGCGAACATGTGCAGGAAGAAGGCCAACGCGATCAGCAGCGCGACGCGCCGCAGGTCACCCACGAACAGCGCCGCATAGCCCTGCCGCTGGCCATCACGCAGCGGCGCCGGCGGCAGCGCCTGCAGCTGCGGCATGCGCATGCGCGAGAGCAGTGCGTTCAGGCGCGGCAGCGCATCGGTCGGGCGACGCGCAACCAGGAAATCCAGCGATTCGGGCAGGCACCTGAGCACCAGCGGAATGCACACCAGCGACGCCACGGCGCCGATCAGGAACACGCTGTGCCAGGACCAGTGTTCCAGCATCCACGCCGCCAGCAGACCGCCGGCGGTGGCGCCTATCGGATAGCCGGTGGCCTGCAGCGCGACCGCCGTACTGCGCCACTTGGCATTGGCGTACTCGGCGGTGATCACGCCCACGCCGGCCAGCATGCCGCCGATGCCGATGCCGGTGTACACGCGCAGCGCGCCCAGCTGCCAGGCGTTGGCAGCCAGCGCCGACAGCGCCATGCCGCTGGTCAGGATCAGCAGGCAGCACACGATCATCGGCCGCCGGCCCCAGCGATCGGCCAGCGGCGCCAGCAGGAACGAGCCCAGCGCCATGCCGACCAGGCCGGCGCTGAGCATCATCCCCAGCACCTTGCCCGACAGCTCCCAGTCCGCCGACACATGCGGCGCGGTAAAGGCCATGACCATCACATCGAAGCCATCGAGCATGTTCAACAGCACGCAGATGGCGATGGCGGTCCACTGGAAGGGACTCATCCGTTCCAGGACAAGCGAGGGTACGGGGGCGGTGTGGCTCATGGGGCGGTTTCCTGCAACAGCGTGATGCGGTGGAACGTCCGGCGGGGAAGGTCTCAGTGACCGGCCTGGCTGGATGCATGGATGACCTGCAGGACGTCCTGCAGGCGATCGACTTCGACCTGGCCCGGCGCCGACGGGGTGCCGATCATGCCGAAGGTGAGCGCCTGGCCGAAGGTTTCACCAGCCAGGCGCGAGACCACACCGGTGCCCCCCATCGACATGGTCAGCAGCGGCCTGTCGCTCTGCTGGCGCACCTGCCAGGTGGCATCGAGCAGGGCCAGCACGTCGCCTGCGTCGCGCGGCATCACCGCGATCTTCAGCACGTCCGCACCCAGCGCCTGCTGCCTGAGCAGGCGCGCGACGATCTCATCGCGGGGCGGCGTTGCGTGGAAGTCATGGTTGGACATCACCACCTTCACGCCGGCCTTGTGCGCCTGCGCCACCAGCGCCTGCACCACCTTCGGATCACGGAACATCTCCACGTCGATCAGCTGGGCCACGCCGCCGCGCAGCAGCGTCGCGTAGAGCGCGCCGTAGTCGGCATCGCTGATCGGCTTGGCGCCGCCCTCGGCCTTGGTGCGGAACGTCACGATGACCGGCTTGCCGCCCAGCGTGGCCTGGATGCGCTTGCCCAGCGCGACCAGCGCCTTGCCATCGGTGGCGATGTCCAGGTAGTCGATGCGCCACTCGGCGATGTCGGTGGCCTTGCTGGCAGCGATGGCCGCCGCCTGCTGCAGGGCCACGTCAGCGGTGGCGCCAGTGATCGGCACGATGGTGCGGGGATGGCCCTCGCCAATACGCAACTGGCCGACCTGCAGTACCGCCGGCGGCGGTGCGGGCAGGGCCAGCGCCGGGACGGCGCACAGTGCACCGGCCAGCACAACCGGAGCGAGCGGGAACTTCATGGCGGTCACCAGAGCATGGAAGGAGCGCATGGCCATCAGAAGGTCACCTTGGCCTGTACGCCCACGGCCCAGGCGTTGTCGGTACCGCTGTAGTTGAACGTGCCCGGGTTGACGATGTACTGCACATCCGGGCGGATCATCAGCCACGGGTTTACCTGGACGCTGTAGGACAGTTCGAACAGCTCCTCGGCCTGGCTGAGGTTGTACAGCGGCGAATCGCCAGGCACGCCACCGGCGGCCAGCGTGGCCCGGCGCGCATCGACCAGCCGGTTGTTGATGTCGGCGCCTACGTAGCCCAGCGCGATGCTGTCCTGGGCGCGCGAGCCAATGCCCTGGTAAACCCCGCCCAGCGCATACCAGCGTTTGATCTGCGCGGTGTCGGTGTCGGACACCATGTACTGCGCGAACGCAGTCAGGCCGCGGCTGGGATCGGCCGATTCCCGGGTCAGACGCTGCTCGGCGAGCACGTAGGCGCCGTGGCGCCCGGTCGTCGGCGAAGCATCCAGACCGCGCTTGTCCACGCGTGAGGTGTCGTAGTAACCGCCGAACTTGTAGACGCCCGCGTAGCGGCTGCCCTTGGCCGGGGTCCAGGTCACTTCCACCGGGAACAGCGAACCGGTGGTACCGGAAGCGAGCGGACGGAACGCGTTGCGTTCGATGTTGCCACCCAGGTTCGGATTCACCTGGAACCAGCCGGTGCGAACGTTGACGGCCGGGCTGACCTGCTGGGCGAACTCACCGCCCCAGCGTGCCACGGGGTAGTTGTACCAGCCGCTGTTGCCCGACATCGCCAGCGGGTGCGCGCAGAACGCCGCATTGACGAAGTGGGTCAGCAGGCTGTGCAGTCCGAACTGGTTGCCCATCGCGTAATAGCCCAGCTTGTAGTACGACTGCCCCGCGTTGAAGGTCTGGTCGTAGCTCAGTTCGGTCAGCCGCGTGTACTGGCCGCCGTACGCTTCCTGGATGGGGAAGCGGTTGCCGACGAAGTCCACCGAGGTGCTGCGGCCGCGACGGTCGTTGAGGGTGAAGTGGAAGGCACCGCCGTTCCAGCCGGCCAGCGTGCCCATGTCCAGGTCCACGCCAACGCGCACCTGCTGCGCATAGCGCGCACCGGTTTCGCCGTAGCCTCCATCGACCACACCCATGGCTTCACCCACGTAGTCGCCGCGGAAGGCGATGCCACGCTCGAACAGATCGGTGCGGGTGCCGCCCCAGTCGCCAGTGAGGGTCCTGCCTTCGTAGCGGTTGCTCGACTGCGCGCTGGCGATGCAGGGCAGCAGCGCGGTGGCCAGGACGGCCAGGGAAACGGGTTTCGCAAGATTCATGATCGCGGTCTCGTGGAGATGATCAGCGCAGCGACAGCGGCGCGCTCAGGGGGGAGGTGGCGCCCTGCGCCGAGGTGACCGTGGCGGTCAGGCTGCCGGCAGCCGCAGCATCTGCCGCGGCGCCGAGCGGGAAGGTGAAACGGCCCTGCCCCTGCGCATCGGTGCGCGCCTGCACGCTGCCCAGCACCCACTCGGCCTCGCTGCCGCTGGCGGCGCGGTTGCCGAACACTTCGACCTGGTAACGGCTGTCGGGCGTGCCCTGGAAACGACCGATCAACTGGCGCTGCGTACCCTTGCCCTGCACGACAGTCAGCTGCGGTGCCGCCTGGCCCAGGTTCGGCAGCGGCTGGCAGTCGGTCTGGCCGGCAGCGGAGCAGATGCGCGCACGCTTGGACGGATCATTGTCGACACCACGACCACGTGAACCGACGAAGCTGGCGTGTTCCAGGCCTGGCACGCCGAACACGATGGCGCCGCGCGGTTGGCCCTTCACGCAGGCGCCGCCGGCCTCGCAGCGCTCGATCGGCAGGCCGTTGCCGAAGATGCGGTTGGCGGTGAAGCGGTTCGGCGCACTGACCGGCTGCGGGCGCACGCCGATGCCGATGCCATTGCCGGTGATGATGTTGCCATCGACCACGTTGCCGCTGCCGGTGATGCTCAGGCCCAGCGAATTGCCGGTGAAGGTGTTGGCGGCGATGTAGTTGCGGTTGCCCCAGTTGATCTGCAGGCCATCGGAGTAATCGACGAAGCGGTTGTGTACCACGCTGTTGTCGTTGCCCCAGAGGATTTCGATGCCCTGCGACGGTTCCGGGTTGGCCTGGGTGGACTGGAACAGGTTGTCGGCTACCAGGTTCCAGGCCGCGCCACGGGTCAGCTCAAGTCCATCGCCGTTGTCGAGGAATTCATTGCGCACGATGCGGTTGTGCACGGTGGTGGTGGCAGTGGACTGCCCTGTGCCGTCGTCCCCGGTGAGCATGATGCCGGCGCCGCCCTTGTTGGCGACGATGCGGTTGTCGTGGATCTCGTTGTGGCTGGAGCGGTTGACCAGCACACCGATGCAGAAATTGCGGATCTCCAGACCGGCCAGTTCAACGCCTTGGGTATCCCGCAGGACCAGCCCCGGCAGCGTGGTGGTGCGCACGTTGGTGCCCGACTGGCCCGGTTCGGCGCCCGGACAGGCATCGGTGCCGGTGCCGGTGACGTAGGCCGAACCGTCGATGGCGACGAACTGGCCATCGCGGCCCCAGGATGTGCCGATGATCTGCACCGGCCCCTTGATCTCCGGCAGCGGCGAGGTCGGCTTGATCACATGGGGCGCGGTACCCACCGCGTCGATCTCGATGCGATAGCGACCCGGCGCGGTGTTGGCGGTGGTGATCGCCCAGCGCAGGGAGCCGGGACGGGTGTCGTCGGCGTAGCGGTCCACGCGCAGCACCTGCAGGGGCCCGCGCGGCGGTTCGGCCTGGTAGGCCAACGCCAGCGTCGGCAACTGGGCGAGCAGGAACAGAGAAACAACGGACAAGCGACGACGCATGCGATCACTCCGCACAGGTGAAGGGAAATCCTGCGGTCTTCCCCTGCACCTGGCTTCAGCACCGGGTCGGGTGCTGCCCTCGCCCCGCCAGGGGTGGATCGCTTGGACTGCTTTGAATCTGCGGAAGTGAAATTAGGTTTATCGCACTGCACCATTCAAGTGCGGTAATCGACTGCGCGTGCGAATATCGCACTGAATGGGTACGACCATCGTTGTAGGGAAGGCTGCACTGGCACTTGCCGGGCGAAGCGCACGGCTGCGCCGTAGCACCGCTCAGGAACTGCAGGACAGCATCGAGCAGCCGGCGCGGTCGTCGGCCCAGGCCGGGCGCCTGCTGGCGAAATGCTCACGTCCGGCGCGTTGGGTGTACGGATCGCGCAGCACATCCTGCAAGGCGTGTACGCCGCCCATGTCCCCTTGTTCCGCACGGTCGATCGCTTCCTGCGCCAACCAGTTGCGCAGCACGTACAGCGGATTGGCCGCGCCCATCTTCGCCAGGCGCTCGGCGGCCGGAAGAGGATCCGCCCGCAAGCGCGCGGCGTAGTCCTGCAGCCACTGCCGCAGCGGCACCTGCACGGCCTCCTGCCGCTCCCGGTCGTAGTAGACCTCAGCCAGTGCCGCCGGATCGGGCGATGCCGGATCGATCCGCATCAAGGCGCGCCAGGACAGGGTCATGTCCATGCCACCGTCCTGCAGCAGCTGCTGCCAGCGCTGGTAGAGCTGCAGATCGGCATCATCGGCAGCTGCCAGGCCAAGCTTGGCCGCCGCATCGCGACGCGTGCAGGCGGCAAAGGTGGCCTGATAGGCAGCAAGGCCCGCCTGCAACGGCGCGACGTCGGCAAACAAGGGCGACAGCGCCTGCGCAAGCCGCCCCAGATTCCAGTACGCCACCTGCGGCTGCGTTCCGAAGCGGTAGCGACGGCCCTGTGCGTCAGTCGTGTTCGGGGTCCAGTCTGGATCGAAGTCCTCGACCCAGCCATAGGGGCCATAGTCGAGAGTGAGGCCGAGCACGGAAAGGTTGTCGGTGTTCATTACCCCATGCACGAAACCGACACGCATCCAGTGCGCGATCATCTCGGCGGTGCGCACCGCGATCTGCGCGAACCAGTCACCGTACAGCGCCTCACCCTGCCCCGCCAGTTCGGGGAAATCACGGGCGATGCAGGCATCCACCAGTTGCTGCAGCAGTGACGTCTCACCGCGCGAGGCCGGCAGTTCGAACGAACCGAAACGCAGGAACGAGGGCGACACACGGCATACGATCGCGCCGGGCTCGGCTCGCGGACGGCCGTCATAGAACATGTCGCGCACCACGTGCTCGCCGGTACCGACCAGCGACAGCGCACGCGTGGTCGGTACACCGAGGTGGTGCATGGCCTCACTGCACAGGAATTCACGGATCGACGAGCGCAGCACCGCGCGACCGTCGGCGCCACGGGAGTACGGGGTCGGGCCTGCACCCTTCAGCTGCAGTTCCCAGTGCCGGCCATCCGGCGCCACCAGCTCGCCCAGCGAGATCGCCCGCCCATCGCCAAGCTGGCCCGCCCAGTGACCGAACTGGTGCCCGCCGTAATTGGCGGCCCACGGCTGCATGCCCGGATACAACGCGTTGCCAGCGAATACCTGGGCAAACGTGCCGCTCGACACTTCAGCCACATCGATGCCGAGCAGCGCGGCGACCTCCGGCGACCAGGCCAGCAGGGTCGGCGCGGCGACCGGCGTCGGCATCACCGACGACCAGGCCGCCTCTCGGACTTCACGCCGGCGGGGCCCGGCTTCCGGGTCGCCCGGCAGGACGGTCAGCAGACGGTTGTCGAATCGCGGGAAGGGGCTGTCCATGGCCCTGACATGGGGATGGACGCCGCCGACCTCAATCGCCGCGCAGCGCCTGCAGCGATCCGCCGTGCGCTTGAGCGCGCTGGTAGGCCGGGCGTTCACCGATGCGCTGGAGAAACGCGCGCAGCGCCGGCTTGTCGTCCAGTCCGCCTCCGCGCGCCGCTGCGGCCTGGATCGGGAAGCTCATCTGGATATCGGCCGCGGTGAAACGCTCACCCGCGAACCACGGGCTCTCGGCCAGGCGGCGCTCCATCCAGTCCAGGTGCAGGCGGCGCTGCGGGCCAACGAAGCTCTTCTCGGCCTTGTCGGCGATGCTGCGGGCGATCGGGCGCACGAAGAACGGCACCGGCGCGTTGCGGATGCGGCTCATCACCAGCGTCAGCAGCAGCGGCGGCATCGCCGAGCCTTCGGCGTAGTGCAGCCAGTAGCGATAGGCCATGCGCTCGGCACCTTCGGCCGGTATCGGCGACGGCGACACCTGCCGCTGCGTGTCGTAGCGGTCAGCCAGGTAATCAAGAATGGCGCCGGATTCGGCCAGCACCTGCTCGCCGTCCTGCAGCACCGGTGATTTCCCCAGCGGATGTACCTGGCGCAGTGCCGGCGGTGCCAGCAGCGTTCTGGGGTCGCGCGGGTAACGGCGCAGTTCGTAGTCCAGCCCCAGCTCCTCCAGCATCCACAGCACGCGCAGCGAACGGGAATTCTCGAGGTGATGGACGATGCGCATGAAAGGACTCCAGAGGGGTGCAAGCATCGTAACGCGCCTGCACGCATGCGCCTGTGGATTCGATCCGTGCCTGCTCCCGCCGACGCAAAAAAAAAACGCCGGAAGCTTGCGCTTCCGGCGTTCTGGCTACCCGAGGGCAGCAGACGGATTAGACCGCCTGCACCTGGTCAGCCTGCATACCCTTCTGGCCCTGGACGGCGATGAAGGTGACCTTCTGGCCTTCCTGCAGGGTCTTGAAGCCGGTGCCCTGGATGGCGCGGAAGTGCACGAACAGGTCCGGGCCGCTTTCCGGGGTGATGAAGCCGAAGCCCTTGGCGTCGTTGAACCACTTGACGGTGCCGGTCTGACGTTCAGACATATTTACTAACTCCTGAAACACATGTTGAAAAAAATCGCAGCCACCGGGTATCGGGGCCGAGACTGAGTTGCAGGCGTTGGTAAAGCGGATCGATGAGTGGATCGTGAGATCAACTGCACCAGGCCACGATTCACGGTGACCCTAGCAAACACAGTGGGTCGCACGATACGCGTGTTTTCCCCAAAAAGCGATAGCCCCGGCATTCATCGCCACCCCGCCCCCGCTAGGCGTGGCAAGGGCTGGCAGTCGGTCGGGCCCGGATCCGGGGACCCATTCAGGTTTTTCCTACCCTACACTGGGTAAATGACTGAAGCTGAAACCCCGGCTGAACTGCCCCGTCCCCGCATCTGGGTGGACGCAGACGCCTGCCCCGTTGTCATCCGCGACATCCTGTTCCGGGCCGCCGAGCGGGTCGGCCTGGAGTTGACCCTGGTCGCCAACCAGTGGATCCGCACCCCGCCCTCGCGCTGGATCCGCTCCCTCCAGGTGCCGCAGGGCCTGGACGTTGCTGACAGCGCCATCGTCGAACGGGTCGCCGCCGGCGATCTGGTTGTCACCCAGGACATTCCATTGGCCGCGCTGGTGCTCGAACGAGGCGCGCTGGCCCTGCATCCGCGCGGGGAGCTGTTCACCGCCGACACCATCGCCCAGCGCCTGTCGGTACGCAATTTCATGGAAGAGCTGCGCGGCGCCGGCGTCCAGACCGGGGGCCCGCCTCCCCTGCATGCGCGCGACCGCCAGGCGTTCGGCAGCGCGCTGGACCGCTGGCTGGCCCGCATCCGCGTGGCGCGATGAGGCGGGGCCCGGCTCACGCCACCGCTGGGCCCAGCTCCGGGCCCAGCTGACGCTGGCTGCTGAACACCCGCCGTTCCCCATTCAGGGGATCGTCGAAGGACAACGCCCGCGCCAGCAGTTGCAGCGGCGCCTGCGCCCCGCTCGCGGCCGGACGCAGCTGCGGATACAGGTCGTCTCCGATGATGGGCGCGCCCAGCGCCGCCATGTGCACGCGCAGCTGGTGCTTGCGACCGGTTCTCGGCTGCAGGCGGTAGCGCCAGACCGGACCTGTCGCGTCGATCACCTCGATGCGGGTACTCGCATTCGGCTCGCCCTCCATTTCGCCCATGCGGAAGAACGGTTGTGCCGGGCCGATGCGACTGTGGCGCTCGAACGGGAAGTCCAGCGCCGGCAGCGCCGGGGCCAGCGCTTCGTAGGTCTTGCCGATACGGCGCTCGCGGAACAGGCGCTGGTAGGCATCGCGCGACTCCGGTCGCAGCGAGAACAGGACCAGCCCGGCGGTGAGCCGGTCCAGGCGGTGCAGCGGTGCCAGCTGCGCGTTGCCGGTCCGCGCCACCAGCCGGGCCAGCAGGGTTTCGCGGACATGGGCACCCGCCGGGGTCACCGGCAGGAAGTGCGGCTTGTCGACCACCAGCAGATGCTCGTCCTGGTAGAGGATCGTCTCGTTGAACGGAATGCGCGGCTCGTGGCTGACCTCGCGGAAATACAGGATTTCCAGCCCCACCTGCCACGGCTGGTCCGCCGCCAGCGCCCTGCCCTGCGCATCCTGTACCCGTCCGCGCGCGAACCGGTCCTGCCACTGGCTGCGGTCGATGCGCGGAAAGCGTGCGCACAGGCCGTCGAGCAGGGTCGGCCAATGGCCGGGTGGCAGCTGCAGCCGGCTGGGCAGGGTCATCGCGTCCGCTCCGGCGGCAACAGGAACCGCAAGCGTGCCACCGTTGACGCGCGGCAGACACCCCGGCCACGGACACCCCTGCAGCAAACCTCTATCATTGTCCTCTTTAGTCGACGGATCCCCCATGGCCCTCACCGCCACCATCCGCAAGGCCGAGTTGCAGATCAGCGACATGGATCGCGGCTACTACGCGACCCACAACCTGACCCTGGCCCAGCATCCGTCGGAAACCGACGAGCGCCTGATGGTGCGCCTGCTCACCTTCGCCCTCAACGCCGACGACCGCCTGGAATTCGGCCGGGGCCTGAGTACGGATGACGAGCCGGACCTGTGGCAGCACGACTACACCGGCGACATCCTGCAGTGGATCGACCTCGGCCACCCCGATGAATCCCGTATCCGCAAGGCCAGCAACCGCAGCCGCCAGGTGCAGGTGGTCAACTACGGCGGCAATGCGTCCGACATCTGGTGGGGCAAGCAGGGCAAGGGCCTGGCGCGCTTCGACAACCTGTCGGTGATCGACCTCGATGGCACCTTCGTCGAGCAGTGGGGCCAGCAGATCCAGCGTGCCATGCGCTTCAGCGTGCTGATCCAGGACGGCGAGGTGCAGATCCTCAACGACCAGATCCAGCTCGACATCATCCCCACCTGGCGCAAGCGCGCCAAGGCATGAGTACGACGCGCTGCGACGTCGTGGTGATCGGTGCCGGTGCCGCCGGCCTGATGACCGCGATCACCGCCGGCCGGCGCGGCCGCCAGGTGCAGGTGATCGATCACGCCAACAAGATCGGCAAGAAGATCCTGATGTCCGGCGGTGGCCGCTGCAACTTCACCAACACCGGCACCACCCCGGCCAACTTCCTGTCGGCCAATCCGCACTTCTGCAAATCGGCGCTGGCCCGCTATACGCCTTGGCACTTCATCGAGATGGTCGAGCGCCATGCCATCGCCTATCACGAGAAGGAGCTGGGGCAGCTGTTCTGCGACGTTTCGTCCAAGCAGATCGTGAAGATGCTGGTGGACGAGTGCCAGGCAGCGGGTGCGCACATCCGTACCCACTGCAGCGTCGAGCGCATCGAGCACGGGGCGGATGGCTTCCGGGTGCACACCACGCAGGGGATGTTCCACTGCGCCTCGCTGGTGGTCGCCACCGGTGGCCTGTCCATCCCCAGCCTGGGCGCAACCGGCTTCGGCTACGAGATTGCACGCCAGTTCGGGCATGCCGTGCTGCCGACCCGCGCCGGACTCGTGCCGCTGACCCTCAGCGGCAGGCACCAGGAGCGCCTGGCCGACCTGAGCGGTGTCGCCCTGCCGATCGAGGCGCGCTGCAACGGCATGCAGTTCCAGAATTCCATGCTGCTCACCCATCGTGGCGTCAGCGGCCCGGCGATCCTGCAGATCTCTTCCTTCTGGCAACCCGGCGACGCACTGGAACTGGATCTGCTGCCCGGCCAGGATGCCGGCCAGTGGCTGCGACGGATGAAACAGGAGCGGCCAGCCGCCGAACTGCGCACGGTGCTGGCCGAGGCCCTGCCCAAGCGCCTGGCCCAGCGCCTGTGCGAACACTGGCTGCCGGACCGCCCGGTACGGCAGCTGGATGAGCCCCAGCTGCGCCAGGCTGCGCAGCTGCTGGGTGCGTTCCCGCTGGTGGCCAGTGGCACCGAAGGCTACCGCACCGCCGAGGTCACGCTGGGCGGCGTGGACACCGCCGACGTTTCGTCCTCCACGATGGAATCCAAGCGCGTGCCGGGCCTGCATTTCGTCGGCGAAGTGCTGGACGTCACCGGCTGGCTTGGCGGCTACAACTTCCAGTGGGCCTGGGCCAGCGGCCACGCCGCCGGCAGCGTGGTGTGAACCGCATCGCCGTTCGGGGTGCGGGATGCCTGCACGCATGGACGGCTCGCCGTGCATCGTGTATCAAGATCCGCAGATTGGGGAGCAGTGCATGCAGAACGCGAACGACATCACCATCCGCCTGCTGATCGTCGACGACAGCGGCGAGAATGCGGAAGCCATCGTCAGCACGCTGCGCAACAGCGGCATCGCCGTGCGCCCCTGGCGCCCGCAGGATTCGGCCGAGCTGTCGCAGGTGCTGGCCAACCAGGCCATCGATCTGGTGCTGGCCTCGCCCTCGCAGGGCATCCCGCTGCCGCTGGTGGCCCAGCACATCGCGGCCAGCGGCAAGGACATTCCGCTGGTGCTGCTGGCCGAGCGCATCGACGAGGATGAGCTGGTCCAGGCCAGCAGCCATGGCATCCGCGCCCTTGCCCTCCGTCAACGGCCGGAGCATCTGCTGGCGGTGGTCCGCGACCAGTGGGTCGACCTGCAGGCGCGCCGCGGGCTGCGTCGCATCGAGGCACAGATGCGCGAGACCGAGCGCCGTTGCGACGCGCTGATTGCCTCCTCCCGCGAACCCATCGCCTATGTGCACGAAGGCATGCACATCCGCGCCAACGATGCCTATCTGGACATGTTCGGCTACGAGCATTTCGACGACATCGAGGGCATCTCGCTGCTGGACATGGTGGCCGCCCAGCATGTTGATGACTTCAAGCAGCTGCTGAAGAGCCTCAGCCGCGGCGAAGCGCCACCACCGCAGTACCAGCTCGATGCACGCCACCAGGATGGCAGTGCGTTTCCGGCAACGATGGAATTCACCGCAGCCACCTATGAGGGCGAATCCTGCCTGCAGGTCGTGTTCCGCCGCCGGATCGAGTTCGACCCGGAACTGGCCCGAGAGGTCGAGGATCTTCGCCAGCGCGACCAGGTGACCGGCCTGCTGAACCGGCCGACCTTCATGCTGCAGGTCGAAAGTGCGGTCGCCCAGGCTGGCCGCAGCGAGGGCCAGTTCGGCCTGCTGCTGGTCGAGCCCGACCACTATGCGCGGCTGATGCCGGACATCGGGCTGGCCTCGGCCGATACCCTCATCGGCGCGCTGGCCTCCCTGCTGGCCGATGTCGTGGGGGAGGACGCGCAGCTGGCGCGCTTCGGCGAACACAGCTTCGCCGTGCTGCAGGCCGGCCCCTATGCGCAGACCGTGGCACTGGCCGAACGCATCCGTGAGGCATATGCCGCCCATGTGTTCAGCATCGGCGCGCGTTCGGCCACGGTCACCGTGAGCATCGGCGGTGTCCAGGTCGGCGAGAAGATCGCCAGTATCGGCCAGGTCCTGGCGCGTGCCAGCGAGTGCACGCAGGCGGCCGCCGAGCTGGGCAACACCTGTCGCATCTTCGATCCGGCCGCGGTCGATCGGGTCGAGGAAGAACGTGTGCAGCGATGGGTCGGCCGCATCCGCGAAGCCCTGGACGGCGACGGCTTCCAGCTGCATTACCAGCCGGTCCTGAACCTGCAGGGCGAGCCACTGGAGCTGTATGAAGCCTATCTGCGACTGGAGCACAACGGTGAACTGCTCAGTCCCACCGCTTTCCTTGGCATCGCCGAGGAACACGGGCTGCTGGCCGAGATCAACCGCTGGGTGGTGTCCAAGGCCATCACGGTGCTGGGGCAGCGCGCGCGCGAAGGCAGCGCCACCCAGATGCTGGTGAAGGTCACCCCCGAATCGTTCGACGACCCGCAGATGATTGCCACCCTGCGTGGTGAACTGAAAGCGCACGGGGTTCCGGGCGAGCGCCTGTGGCTGCATGCGCCGGAAGCGAAGGTGTTCACCCACCTGCGCAGCGCCCAGCAGTTCCTGGCCGCCGTGGCCCCGCTGGGCTGCCGCATCGGCCTGGAACAGTTCGGGTCCGGCCTGGATTCGTTCCAACTGCTGGCCCACTTCCAGCCGCAGTTCCTCAAGCTGGACCGTGGATTCACCAGCGACCTGGCGGCGACCCGCGAGAACATCGACCGCATCAGCCAGATCACGGCGCGCGCGCAGGAGGCCGGTATCCGCACCATCGCCGAGTTCGTCAGCGATGCCAACTCCATGACGCTGCTGTTCAGTGCAGGCGTGGACTACGTGCAGGGCGACTTCGTCGGTCCGGCGCTGCCGACGATGAGTTTCGACTTCGGGTGATCCCGCATCGCCGGGCATGGCCCGGCGCTACCAAGGGGCGCCGGGGTAACGCCGGCCCATGCACGACGAGCCTGGTAGCGCCGGGCCATGCCCGGCGAGCCTAGCGGCACGCCCTATGCGAAAAGGCCGGCTTTCGCCGGCCTTTTCGATCAGGTCATATCGACCAGGTTGTTGATCTTCACATCCGGATCGACGTCGGCCTCGTAGTCGACGCCTTCAACGCCGAAACCGAACAGGCGCAGGAAGTCCGCCTTGTAGCCGGCCAGGTCGCTGATCTCATACAGGTTCTCGTTGGTCACCTGCGGCCACAGCGCAACCACCTTGCCCTGCACGTCTGCCGCCATTTCCTTGTAGTCGGCACGCAGGCGGCCTTCTTCATCGACCAGCGCGACGGTATGGCCATCGCCATCGACCAGATCGTGACGCAGGCGGTCGATCGCCACGCCGTCGGCCTTGCCGCCGTAGAGGATGTCGTAGAGCACGTCCAGCTGCTCGATGCAGCCTTCGTGGGTGCCCTTTTCCTTCATCACCTTGAACAGCAGCGACAGGTACAGCGGCATCGTCGGAATGGCCGAGCTCGCCTGGGTGACCACGGCCTTGAGCACCGACACGCGGGCATCACCGCCGATCTTCGCCAGCTTCTCGCGCAGGCCCAGCACCTTGGTGTCGAGATCCTTCTTGGCAGCGCCGATCGAGCCATTCCAGTAGATGGCCTGGGTGATTTCTTCGCCAACGTAGGTGAAGGCGGTGGTGGTGCAGCCGTTGGCCAGCACGCCGGCATCGGCCAGCGCGTCGATCCACATCTGCCAGTCTTCACCGCCCATCACTGCGACGGTCCCTGCGATTTCCTCCGGCGTCGCCGGCTGCAAAGTGGTCTCGGTGATCACTTCCTTGTCGGTATCCAGGCCACGCAGCGTGATCGGCTCACCGATCGGCTTCAGCGTGGAACTGATCACTTCACCGGTCTTTGGGTGCTTGCGGCGCGGCGCAGCCAGGCTGTAGACGACCTGGTCGACCTGGCCGAGATCGGCCTTGATCATCTCGATGGTGCGCGCCTTCACTTCATCCGAGAACGCATCACCATTGATGCTCTTGGCATACAGGCCCGCCTCATCGGCATAGCGGTGGAACGCCGCCGAGTTGTACCAGCCCGCCGTGCCCGGCTTGGTCTCGCTGCCGGGACGCTCGAAGAACACGCCCAGGGTCGCCGCACCGCTGCCGAACGCGGCAGTGATGCGGGCGGCCAGGCCGTAGCCGGTCGAGGCGCCGATCACCAGCACGCGCTTGGGACCGTTCTGGATCGGCGGGCGGGCGCGGATGTAGTCGATCTGCTGCTTGACGGCGGCGTCGCAGCCGGTCGGATGGGTGGTGACGCAGATGAAGCCGCGGACGCGCGGTTTGATGACCATGGATACCTCGGGTTGGCAGATGCGGCGCGCAGGGCGCTCAGCAGGAATCGGAGGGCGCGCCTGCGCGCGCGAACCGCAGGATCGTAGTGCGCGAGAGCCGAATGCACAACCGACGCTGCCGTAGGGTGGTGTTTGTTTTGCAGGGTTGCACCCTGCACCTGCCGAATCAACGTCAACGTCAACGTCAACGTCAACGTCAACGTCAGAAGCGAGCTATCTGCGGGATGGCGGGGCAGGTCCGGTTGCGGGGGACGCCGCAAGTACGTCCATGTAGGCTCGGTCGCGCCATCCATGGCGCTCACGCCCCCGCAACCGGACCCACCCCGCCTTCGACAGTTTTCTGCGATCTGTCGGAAATGCTCTTGGGGTGCGAAACCGGTTGCACACGCAAACCCGACGGCGCCCCGCATGCTAGAGAA
>NZ_JBRRET010000028.1:0-49958 GCF_056760435.1 Stenotrophomonas sp. STEN008
TGACTGACAGGAATGAGGGCGTCCCGCTGCGCGGGAGGCCTTACATCGGGGGGGGGGGGGGGGGGGGCGGGGGCCGGTTTTTTGGCGGGGGGCAAAAACACCCCCCCCCCCCCCCCCCCCCGGCGGGGCGCGCGCGCGCCCCCCCCCCCCCCGGCGGAGGCACCGCAGGCTTACAGCGCTTCCAGGCTGCAGCACGGCAGCGCAGGCAGGCCCTGACCCGCCACGGCCGCGGCCAGCTGCGCATCGGCACCGTCCACATCGATGCCCTGTCGTGCGTACCACGCCGGGTCGTAATAGCTCTGCGCGTAGCGCTCGCCACTGTCGCACAGGATGCTGACGATGCTGCCGTGGCGGCCGGCTTCGCGCATCCACTGCGCCGCCTGCAGCACACCGATGAAGTTGGTGCCGGTGGAGCCTCCCACGCGCCGACCGAGCTGCCGGCTGACGTGGCGCATGGCTGCCAGGCTCAATGCATCCGGCACCTTCACCATCGCATCGACGCTGGTTGGAATGAAGCTCGGCTCCACCCTCGGTCGGCCGATGCCTTCCACACGGGAGCCACCGCTGCAGGTCAGGTCACGCCACTGCTGCTCGCCCGCCACCGCCGCCTGGTAGCCCTCGAAGAACACCGAGATCTCCGGATCCGCGCAGAGGATGCGGGTGTCGTGCCGCCGGTAGCTGACGTAGCGGCCCAGCGTGGCCGCAGTGCCGCCGGTGCCTGGGCTGCACACGATCCACTCGGGTACCGGGCTGGGCTCTTCGGCCATCTGCTTGAAGATGGACTCGGCGATGTTGTTGTTGGCGCGCCAGTCAGTGGCCCGTTCGGCGTAGGTGAACTGGTCCATGAAGTGACCGCCGGTTTCGCGCGCCAGCCGTTCCGATTCGCAGTTGAGATCACAGGCGCGCTCGACCAGGTGGCAGCGGCCACCATGGAATTCGATGGCAGCGATCTTTTCCGGCGAGGTCGTGGCCGGAATCACCGCGATGAAGGGCAGCCCCAGCAGGCGTGCGAAATACGCTTCGGACACCGCGGTCGAGCCGCTCGACGCCTCGATCACCGGCCGCCCTTCGCGCAGCCAGCCGTTGGCCAGCGCGTACAGGAACAGCGAACGCGCCAAGCGGTGCTTGAGGCTGCCGGTGGGGTGGCTGGATTCATCCTTCAGGTAGACATCGATGCCTTCGAACCCGGGCAGCGCCATCGGGATCAGGTGGGTATCGGCGGACCGGTTGAAATCGGCTTCGATCTTGCGGATGGCCGCAGCCACCCAGGCGCGCTGGGACATGGAACGCCACTTCGGTGAGTACAGCTGGGCATTCTACTCCGCCCGCACCGCTGCAACGGGCGCCGCGGCCGCCCTGCACGGCCACGGCGCCTCCACTTCAGATCTTGAAATCGTCGTATGCGATCCGCTCTTCCGTCACCCCCAGCCGCTGCAGCAGCTGCCGGGTCGCGGCCAGCATCGGTGGTGGCCCGCACAGGTAGAACTCGCAGCCGGAAAGATCCGGATGCCGCTGCAGCAGATCCTCATGGATGGCGTCATGCACGCGCCGGCCAGTTCCCTGCCCGGACCAGACGGGATGCCAGCTGAAGTTCGCGTGCGCTGCCTGCAGGGCCTGCATCTGCGCCATGTAGGGGCAATCGCGGTCGCTGCGGGCACCGTACCAGTAGTGGATGCGCTCCTGCCCTCCCTCGGAAAGCCGATGTTCGATCATCGCCCGCAGCGGCGCCATGCCGGCGCCGGCTCCGATGAAGATCTTTTCCCGGGACACGCCGCTGAGCGCGAAATCACCGAACGGTCCGCTGTAGCGGACGCGATCGCCGGGGCGCAACGCGTACAGATAGCTGGACCCTTTGCCCGGCGGATGCCGCTTGCCCTGCTGCCAGCCGGGGCTGAACCGGGCCAGCAGCACCAGGCGCCCCGCTTCGGCGGCAACCGGCATCGCCAGCGAGTACGAACGACGCACCGCCGCCTTGTTGTGCAGGGTTTCCGGCAGGGCCAACGGTGCCCAGTCCTGCCGGTGTTCGTCCGGATGCCAGAGCGCGGAACGGGGCAACTCGTATTCGGGCACATGCAGCTGCAGGTAGCAGCCGGGTTGATAGAGTGCGTCGGCGGCGTGGTCCGGACGCAGGTGGATCTCGCGCAGGAACGGGGTCACCGCTTCGATCCGCTCGACCGTTGCCTCATGCTCGGTCCACAGGCTGGCACCGCCGGACACCTCGATCTCCATATCCGCCTCCACCTGCAGGTTGCAGGCGAGCCGGCAGCCGACCTTCAGGCGCGATCCGGCCAGGTGCGCCCGATCTGCGGCGGAAGGGGTTCCAGCCTGTCCACGGACCCGGACTTCGCACAGTCCACAGCTCTGCCCGCCGCCGCAGTTGGAAGGCAGGTTCACGCCTTCGCGGGCCAGCGCCAGGTAGACACTGTCCCCCTGCGCCGCGGCCACGGTGCGCAGGTGCGTGCCTCCCGGGGCGAACACTGCCAACTGCCGGCGGCTGCGCCATCGATGTGGAACGAACTCATGCAGGCGGACGCTTGCCAGCAGCAGCCACGCGCCGGTCAAGGCCATCCACAGCCCCCCCAGCCCCATCCCCACCACCAGCGGATTGTTGAAGTTGGCCCGCGCCGCGTAGTCCATGATGTGCAGCATCCAGAACACATCGAACAGCCGCCACGTTGCGGTGCGATGCTCGAGCACCTGTCCGCTGTCGGCGGAGACGTAGACGGTGGTGTCCTGCGCATCGCCGAAGTCCACCCGCCACACCGCGTCGGGATGGCCGCGCGTCTCCAGACTGTGCGCCAGATGCACCGGCGCTGCGGGCACGCCCTGGCCACGGTAGGCGGCCTGCGCGACGCGCAGCGCGATCACCGGATCGATGGTGATGCGCCTGCCATCACGCGCATCGATCACCTCGGTGCCTTCCGCTGACTGCAGTCGATACACCGGCGCCTGCAGCAGCCAGCCGCTGTCCAGGGTCGCGGCCGGCCACCGCGCAGCACGCAGCGCATCGGCCGGTGAGACGGTATCTGCCGGCCATGCCAGGGGCGCCGCGGGCGCAGCCCGCTGCGAAGTGCCGGCGATCCGGTCCGGGTCAAGCAGGCTCATGCCCAGTCCACTGCCGAGCCAGACCAGGAACTGCAGTCCCACCAGCACCCCGATCCACCTGTGCAGCCGGCGCAGCCACGGCGTCATGCGCGCCTCCTCTGGCCGAAGCTGTAGAACAGCAGCCACACGCCACTGAGGCCGAATGCCAGCCCGATCACCGATGCGACGCGCAGCAGGCCATTGTTGACGTCGGTGCGCTGCTCGTAGTCCATGATGTGGAACATCCACAGGAAATCGAACCAGCGCCACAGGCTGTGCCGGCGCGCCAGCAGTTCACCGCTGTCCGGTGACAGGTACAGCGTGGTGCTTCCGCGGTCAGCGAAATGGACGGCCCACATCGGCACCGGTCGCGTCTTCACTTCCGACGGCGCACGGGTCACCCATTCCACCCGCGCGACCTCGCCTGCGCCCTGGTACAGCGCTGTGGCCAGCGCGATGGCGCCATCCCGGTCCAGCCGCGGCAGGCGCTCTCCACTGCGGGCATCGACCAGGAAGCGTTCCGGTCCGCGCTGGACGTCGTAGACCTCACGCTCCAGCAGCCGCTTGAGGCGGAACGACTGCAGGCCGGGATAACGCGCGGCCAGCACATCGACACCGACCCGATCATGCACCGGCGCCAGCGGTTCGCCACGGACATGGGCCAGGTGGTCGCCATGGATCACCTGCAGCGGCACCACGGTCATGTAGACCCCGCTGAGCATCCACAACAGCGCCTGCACACCGATCACCAGTCCGATCCATTTGTGGGCGCGGCGCGCCCAGAATGCGGGTTTCATCTACCTTCTCTCCCTTGCGGAGCACCCCCGCCGCAGGCGACGGGGGCGCGTGCGATCACCAGCGGTAGCCGATGCGTGCATACCAGCGACGACCGAGCAGGTCGTAGGTCATGGTGTCTGTGTTGGCGTCGGTATAGCTCTGGATGAACGGCGCCGAGCGATCAAAGACGTTGTCCACGCCCAGCGCCACATCCAGCGCCTTGCTGACCGCGTACCTGAGCTGGAGATTGTGATAGAACACCGATGGCGCATGATCACCGATGTCGCCACGCGCGGCATTGATGTCGTCGGCCCGGCCGATGTACTGGGTGGTCCAGGTACCGGACCATTGCCCACGGGACGCGTTCATCGACATCAGTCCACGCCACTTGGCATAGCTGCCACGGCCGCCGGTGATCCTGCCGGCATACGTGATCACCTCTGCTCCGGCATACGGGCGCACGTCATAACGCTGAAGGTAGGAGATGTCGGCACTGATGCTGGCGTCCATGCCCCACGGCTTGAACTCGTAGAGTGCGCCCAGGTCGTAGCCACTGACCTGCTCATCGGCCGTGTTCACCGGCTGCGATGAGAGGTAGTTCACTTCGCCGGTGCGCGGGTCGCGGGTGAAGTTGCTGGCGTCGCAGAACGGATGCGCCAGCGACGGAGTGTTGTAGCAGATGGCCAGCTTGGTGGAGCCGGCGATACGCTGGATCGCGTTCTCGATGCGGATGCGGTAGTAGTCCAGGGTGAGCGTCAGCCCGGGTGCGAACGTGGGTGTCCACACCACCCCGGCGGTGAAGGAGGTCGCATCTTCCGGCTCGAGATCCGCATTGCCGCCGGACGTGGTCAGGATGGTATTGCCCGGCTGCACGTAACCAGCCGGCACGCCATCGGCCTGGCAGTTCGCACGCACGATCGAGCTGGCCGGCAGTCCGCTCCAGCCACTGCAGGGGTCGGTGGTGGTGAGGTTGCCCTCGGACACGCCACCGAACAGTTCGGGGATGTTGGGAATGCGGAATGCCGTAGCATAGGTGCTGCGCAGCTTCAGCGAAGGGCTGACCTGCCAGTCCAGCCCGGCCTTGTAGTTGAAGTCGCGCCCGAACAGGTCGTAGTCGGACACGCGGCCGGCCAGGTTGAGGTACAGCGAATCTGCGATGACCGCGTCCTGCAGCAGCGGCACCGCCAGCTCCATGTACGCTTCCTTGGCCGTGTATCGCCCGGCGATCGGATCCTGCCGGTTGGTGTTGCCGATGCCGAGCACGGTCAACGGATCCGGATCACGCCAACCGCGCTCCCTGCGCACCTCCACGCCCGCGGCGAATCCCACCCAGCCTGCCGGCAGCTCGAAGATCTGCCCGCTGAGATTGGCGGTGAAGCTCTTCTGCTCGTTTCCGCCGGTATCGCGCGAGGTGTACAGGATGTAATCCAGCACGTCACGGCTCAGGTCCCCGTAGCCGAGATAGTCGCCGCAGGGAATCGCTGCGCCGGGCGCGGTACTGCACAGGGACCGGTCCAGCGTCTGGTCGACGCGATCGAGGTTGGCGACATTGTCCGAACCATCCACGCCGGTGTTGCGCCCCCAGTTGAAGGCCACCGACCAGTCCCAGCTGGTGCCGAACTGGCCTTTCAGGCCCGCTACCACCCGGTAGGTGTCGGTCTCCTGGAAGAAGTGGCGGGGACCGGCCTCTTCCAGGCGCCGGCGCTGCAGCAGCAGATCCTGCCCGGTGGGATTGGTCGGATGGTCGGCGGCGATGTTGATCGGCCGGTAGACGCCCAGCCCACCCGAGGTCGCCAGCTGCCTGGACTGGCGGTTGGTGTACATCGCTTCGATGAACGCGCGTGTGCTGTCATTCAACTGGCTGTCGCCGAACACGCTCAGGCTGAGCCGCTCGATCGGGTTGACCGCGTTGAGCGTGGGATTGCCGTTGTAGTTGTGCTTGGCCGCCGAATAGGGCTCGTAGAAATCGCCGTCGCCTCCGGGCACCTGGTTGAAGTTGACCCGTCGGCCATCCGCCAGCAGTGCACGACCACCGATGGTGGACGAACTGCCGGAGCAGACCAGCCGGCCATCGGATTCGATCAGGCCGCAGGGCGCGCGCGAGGCCATGTTGACCGCTCCGCTGTCGAAGTAGCTGACCGCAGCCATCAGCGAGCCGCGTTCGCTGCTGACACCCCAGCTGACATCGACCGAGGTTTCCTCGCCGTCGCCCTGGCTGGTCTGGCCATAGCGCACCACCGCTTCGGCACCCTCGAATCCCTGCTTGGTGATGATGTTGACCACGCCAGCCACCGCATCGGCGCCATAGATTGCCGATGCACCGTCCTTGAGCACCTCCACGCGCTCGATCAGTGAGACCGGAATGACATTGAGGTCGACCGAACTGTTGGCGCCGGTGCCGCCATTGACGATGCGCCGGCCGTTGAGCAGGACCAGGGTCCGGTTGATGCCGAGACCGCGCAGATTGACCTGGGTGGTGCCGTAGCCGTTCTCGGCCCAGTACGCATTGCTCTGGCTGCCCGCGAACCCTGCCGAGGCCGGCAGGCGCTGCAGCAGGGTTTCCACCGAGGTGGCGCCGGAACGTTCGATGGCCTCGGCATCGATCACGCTCACCGGGCCGACGCCTGACAGCTGCGCGCGCTTGATGTGGCTGCCGGTCACCTGCACGGTATCCAGCGTGCGTGCCTTCGAATCGGGCGACTGCGCATCCTGCGCGGCGACGGAGTGGACAACGGAGACGCACAGCAGACTGCCGATGGCCGCAGCCATGGCATTGGACTTCAGATACATGTTCTCTCTCCCGCAGGAATACTGTCTCTGGGTGCCCCCGCCACGATTCGGGCAAAGGGACACGACGGCGTCATGTCGACGCGGGGACAGCCGCTCAGGCGATGGGAGGTCGGAATACGCGGGAAAGTTTGCTGGCAGGCAGGATCAGTGCCGGCAGCGCAATGTCCAGCGCGATGCGCGGATGGGCGCTGGGCAGCAGCAGCGATGGCATCGGAGGGTAGAGACTCAACAGGCAGCGGCAGTCGCAGCCGGCCGCATCGACACAGCTGCAGTGATCCTTGTGCACGTCGCCGGCGGCCACCGGCGCCTGATCATGGCGGGTGTGGCCCGACGCCGGTGCCGCGCTGCGCGGTGTTGCCTGGCAGCCCGCAATCGCCCGGCCCGCGGAGCCTGCAGCGTCCCCGCCAGGCAGCGCCATGCGCGTCCCCGCCCACGCTCCGAAGACACCTTCGAAGAGGAGCACGGCCATCAGCAGCAGCGGCAGCCATCGGCGGTAAGGCATGGGACCCCTGAAGACCCTCGGTTATTTGTATATACATACCATCATTAGCGCGGCAGGCAACGGGCTGTCAACCGCCCGCGACGATGCCCGGGCGTCTCGCCATCCCTGCCGGATTCCCCTGCGTCCCACTGCCGCGCCGTCTGCTCTGGTTGCAGGCATTTCACCCGGCGTTGCGGGAGCGCTCATCCCATTGCGGACGCACACCGATTATCCTGCGCTGCAACATGACCGACGATCCCAGATCGACAACGAGGATGCAAGCGAAGTGCGGGTTCCGGCAACTGCCGGTTTCAGATGCAACTTCCAGCCACTCTCCGCGGGTCATTTCCCTCCATTGCTGACAGGACGCGAATCATGAGCCTTTCTTCCCTCCAACAGGTCCCCGGCGTCGCCGCCCAGGCCCCGGCCGAAACCAGCGGCTTCGTGTTCAACCACACCATGCTGCGGGTGAAGGACATCACCGCCTCGCTGGACTTCTACACCCGCGTGCTGGGCTACCGGCTGATCGACAAGCGTGACTTCGCCGAAGCGCAGTTCAGCCTGTATTTCCTGGCCTACGTGCCGTCCGGCGCCGTGGTGCCGGAAGACGATGCCGAGCGCCGCCTGTGGATGGCCGGCCTGCCGGGCGTGCTGGAGCTGACCCACAACCACGGCACCGAAGCCCAGGATGGCCCGGTCTACCACGACGGCAACAGCGATCCGCGCGGCTTCGGCCACATCTGCGTCTCGGTGCCCGAGCTGGAAGCTGCCTGCCAGCGCTTCGAAGATCTGGGCGTGCCGTTCCAGAAGCGCCTGACCGACGGTCGCATGAAGAACATCGCCTTCATCAAGGACCCTGACGGCTACTGGGTGGAAATCATCGCCAACGCCTGATCCGGAAAGGGGCACAATTGCGCTGGCGCCAGGCCATGCCCGGCGGCCTTGCTCCGATATTCATCGCACGGGAAGCAGGCCGCGCTGCGCGCTCACCGGGCGCGGCCCGGCGCTATCCACACTGTCCCCTTTTCTGTAGAGGTACGCATGGAAACTATGGAACTGCACCGCGGTCGATTGATCGATCACCTGCAGCTGGTGGTGCGCGACCTGCCGGCCAGCCGCCGCTTCTACCAAACAGTGTTCGACACGATCGGCATTCCGATTGCCGGCGAAGGGCCGGACTATTTCTGGGCTGACGAGCTGTTCATTTCCACCGCCAGCAGCGATGCCGCTGCCGGCCAGCTGACCGGACGCCACCACCTGGCATTCCAGGCGCGCGATGCGGCGACCGTCGATGCGTTTCATGCTGCCGCCATCGCCGCTGGCGGCACCGACAACGGCGCACCGGGCGAGCGCCCCTATCATCCGGGCTACTACGGCGCGTTCGTGCTTGACCCGGATGGCAACAACATCGAGGTGGTCTATCACGGCCCGGCGCGCTACAGCGCCGATTCGGTGAAGGTGACGTTCTGATTCCACCGATGCCGTGAACGAAGAAGCCGGGCAGTGCCCGGCTTCTTTCCTTCTACTGCGCCGGCGTCAATGCGCGGCCATGTAGATGTCCTGCAGCACGGCCTTTTCCAGCTCCAGCTCGCCCAGCAGATTCTTCACGATGTCGCCCAGGCTGAGGATGCCGACCAGGCGCGTGCCATCGGTGACCATCAGATGACGGCGCCGCGAGTACGTCATCAACGACATGGCCTGCTTCAGGGTGGCCTCCGGTGCGATGCCTTCCAGTCCCGTGGACGGCAGGGTGGAAATCACCCGGCGGCCGGCCTGCGGGCCATCGTCAGCCAGGGTACGCACGATGTCTTTCTCGGAGATGATGCCGACCGGCGCATCATCCTTCATCACCACCAGGGCAGCGATCCTGTTCGCGCTCATCTTGTGGGCGGCGGCACCGATGGTGTCTTCCGCATCGATGGTGATGACAGCTTCTTTCTTGGATTGCAGGAGTTCGCGGACGTTCATTCTTGTTTCCTGTTGCAGGTCACTGAAGTCAAAAAAGTGTGCTCTTCCGATTCGCCCCCTCCCCGGGAACAGACCTTTCAGCGCACGTCTGGCGCACCGGTCTGCCCATGGGGAATGCATCGGCAAGGCGAGGTGCTGCAACGCGAAGGAGGCGGGTCCGGCAACGCAACCCGTATCTCGGTCGGCTCGATTCTACGACTGCGATCCTCGGTCACTACCGGCATCGATAGGACAGTACGTCGTGGGAACCTGCCGACGATCCAGAGAATGGCACTGCGGCTGAAACCGCCGCTGAACACGCGCGGTGCCGCGCGTTAAAGATTGATGGCCTGCTGCCGAACGCGGACAGAACACCCTGCGGGTGTCCCACTTGGCGCTGTGAGCGGCGCAAACGAAAGGGGGCCACGTGGCCCCCTTCACCTGAAGCATCCCATGCAGCCGATGGCGGTTACTCCACCGTCACGCTCTTGGCCAGGTTGCGCGGCTTGTCCACGTCGGTGCCACGCGCCAGTGCGGTGTGGTAGGCCAGCAGCTGCACCGGAATGGTATGCACCACCGGACTGAGCACGCCCGCGTGGCGCGGCGTACGGATCACATGCACACCTTCGCTTTCGGAGAAGTTGCTGTCCTGGTCGGCGAACACGAAAAGCTCGCCTCCCCGCGCGCGGACTTCCTGCATGTTGGACTTCACCTTCTCCAGCAGGCTGTCGTTGGGGGCGATCACCACCACCGGCATGTCCTCGTCCACCAGCGCCAGCGGACCGTGCTTGAGCTCGCCCGCCGGATACGCCTCGGCATGGATGTAGGAGATCTCCTTGAGCTTGAGCGAACCTTCCAGTGCGATCGGATAGTGCAGTCCACGGCCCAGGAACAGCGCGTTGGATTTGCGCGCGAAGCGCTCGGCCCAGGCCGCGATCTGCGGCTCCAGGTTCAACGCGTGCTGCACGCTGCCCGGCAGGAAGCGCAGCTGCTCCAGATAGTCGGCTTCCTGTGCGGCATCGACGCGCCCATGCAGCTTGCCCAGCACCACGGTCAGCTGGAACAGCGCGGCCAGCTGGGTAGTGAACGCCTTGGTCGAAGCCACGCCGATCTCGGCCCCGGCACGGGTATAGCAGACCAGTTCACTGGCGCGTGGAATCGCGCTTTCCGGCACGTTGCAGATAGACAGCGTGTGCTGGTGGCCGAGCGACTTGGCGTACTTCAGCGCCTCCATCGTGTCCAGCGTTTCGCCGGACTGGGAGATCGTCACCACCAGGTGCTTCGGGTTCGCATACGCCGCGCGGTAGCGGTACTCGCTGGCGATCTCCACGCTGCACGGCAGGCCGGCGATGGACTCGATCCAGTAGCGCGCGGTCAGGCCGGCGTAGTAGCTGGTGCCACACGCCAGGATCTGCACGCCTTCGATGCCCGCCAGCACCGCCTCGGCATTCCTGCCGAACAGCTCGGCCGGGAAGCCACCGGCGTCGATCGCCGCCTCGATGGTGTCCCCCAGCGCGCGCGGCTGCTCGTGGATTTCCTTCTGCATGAAATGGCGGTAAGGGCCAAGTTCCAGCGAGGCCAGCGACACGTCGGACAGGTGCACCTCGCGCTGTACCGGATGATCGTGCTCGTCGAAGATGCGCACACCCTCGCGGCGCACCTCGGCGGTGTCGCCCTCCTCCAGGAAGATCACCTTGCGGGTGGCCGAGATCACCGCCGAGACATCGGAGGCAACGAAATTCTCGCCTTCGCCCAGGCCGACCAGCAGCGGGCAGCCCATGCGTGCGCAGACGAAGCGTTCCGGCTCGGCGCGGCTGACCACGGCCAGCGCATAGGCACCGGTGAGTTCCTTCACGGTGCGCTGCAGCGCCACCAGCAGATCGTCACCGCTCTGCAGATGATGATGGATCAGGTGGGCGATCACTTCGGTGTCGGTCTGCGACTCGAAGGTGTAGCCCAGCGCGCGCAGCCGCTCGCGCTGTTCTTCATGGTTCTCGATGATGCCGTTGTGGACCAGGGCCACGCCCTGGCTGATGTGCGGATGCGCATTGGCCTCGGTGACGCCGCCATGGGTGGCCCAACGCGTATGGCCGATACCCAGCTGCGCATTGAACCCCTCGGCGGCGGCGGCAGCGGCCATCTCGGCGACCCTGCCGGTGCGGCGGACGCGGTGCACGTCAGGGCGATCGGTCGCGTCGATCACCGCGATGCCTGAAGAATCGTAGCCGCGGTACTCCAGTCGCTTCAGACCTTCGATCAGCACCGGCACCACGTCGCGATCAGCGATCGCTCCCACGATTCCACACATGTCACGCATTTCCTTGAAGACGGTCGCGGCATTCTAGCGTGCGTGTCCGGTTTCCCCCTCCTGTCCGCTTAATGAATGTGTCCGCACAGGTGTCCGCGGACACCCGGACACCGCCACTCGAATTGCAACTTATTGATAGGAAAGGAAATAAAGTTGGCACGCAACGTGCTTGGTATGGATCACCACCGTCAGGCACGAACCCGATGATCCGCGACACTTCCGCCCAGGACCAGATCGTTTCCTCCACCCCGGCCCGCCCGACCGCCGCCGCCTGGCATCGCTACCGTTGGCCGGCACTGGGCAGCATCGCCCTGCTCGCCGGCATCGGCTGGGCCGTGTACGCCTGGGCAAACGCCAGCCGCTCGTTCGACAGCAGCCGGGTGCGCATCGCCGAAGTGCAACGTGGCGACCTGGTGCGTGACATCGCTGCCGACGGCCGTGTGATCGCCGCCAACAGCCCGGTGCTGTATGCGATCTCCGCCGGTACCGTGGACCTGAAGGTCGTGGCCGGCGACGTGGTCAAGAAGGGACAGGAGCTGGCGATCATCGACAGCCCGGAACTGCGCAGCAAGCTGGCCCAGGAACAGGCCACCCTGGCTGGCCTGGAAGCCGAGGCCAGCCGCGCCGCGCTGGACGCAACGCTGGCCCGCGCCAAGTCGCGCAAGGAAACCGATCAGGCCACCATCGAGCGCCAGGCTGCCGATCGCGACCTGCAACGCTACCAGCGCGGCTTCGACGGCGGTGCGGTGCCGCAGATCGACCTGGCCAAGGCCCAGGACAGCCTGAAGAAGGCCGACATCAGCCTTGCCAACGCCACCACCGATGCCCGCCTGCAGAGCCAGGGCGCCGACCTGGATGCACGCAACAAGCGGTTGCTGGCCGATCGCCAGAAGGCGGTGGTGGCCGAAGTGCAGCGCCAGGTCGATGCGCTGACCCTGCGCGCGCCGTTTGATGGCCAGGTAGGCCAGGTGCAGGCCACCCAGTCCACCAATCTGGCGGCCAATGCGCCGGTGCTGGGCGTGGTGGACCTGTCCAAGTTCGAAGTCGAGATCAAGGTTCCGGAAAGCTTCGCTCGTGATCTGGCCATCGGCATGCCCGCACAGCTCACCGGCGGCAACGGCCAGCCGTTCCCGGGCGAGATCAGCGCGGTGTCGCCGGAAGTGGTGAACGGCGAGGTCAATGCCCGCGTGCGCTTCGCCGACAAGCAGCCCGAAGGCCTGCGCCAGAGCCAGCGCATGTCGGTCCGGGTGCTGCTGGATACCCGCAAGAACGTGCTGAAGGTCGAGCGCGGCCCGTTCGTCGAACAGGGCAACGGCGTGGCCTACGTGATGGATGGCCGCACGGCGGTGCGCCGTCCGGTGGAACTGGGCGTCAGCAGCCTGGGCGAAGTGGAAATCAAGTCGGGTGTGCAGCCGGGCGACCGTATCGTGGTCTCCGGCAGCGACCTGTTCAAGGACGCCGAACGCGTCTCCGTCAACTGATACATCCTGGAGAGAGGACACCCCATGTACATGCTCGAAATGCGTTCGGTCGCCAAGGTCTTCCGCACTGAACAGGTGGAAACCCATGCACTGCGCTCGCTGGAACTGCAGGTCAAGGAGGGCGAGTTCGTCGCCGTCACCGGTCCCTCCGGCTCCGGCAAGACCACCTTCCTCAACATCGCCGGCCTGCTGGAGACCTTCACCAGCGGCACCTACCTGCTTGATGGCGAGGATGTCAGCCAGCTCGGTGATGATGCGCGCAGCCGCCTGCGCAACCAGAAGATCGGCTTCATCTTCCAGGGCTTCAACCTGATTCCGGACCTGAACCTGTTCGACAACGTCGACGTGCCGCTTCGCTACCGCAAGATGAGTGCCGGCGAGCGCCGTGAGCGCATCGAGAAGGCGCTGACCCAGGTCGGCCTGGGCTCACGCATGAAGCACTACCCGAACGAACTGTCCGGCGGCCAGCAGCAGCGCGCGGCGATTGCCCGTGCCCTCGCCGGCAGCCCGCGCCTGCTGCTGGCCGACGAACCGACCGGCAACCTGGATACGCAGATGGCACGTGGCGTGATGGAGCTGCTGGAGGAAATCAACGCGGCCGGCACCACCATCGTCATGGTCACCCATGATCCGGAACTGGCCGCGCGTGCGCAGCGCAACGTGCACATCGTCGATGGCCAGGTCACCGACCTGGTGCGCGAGCCGGTGCTGGCCACCCCGCGCCGCATCGTCGCCGTCAACGAGTGAGGGCATGCCCATGTTCGCCTACTACGCTCGACTGGCGGTACGCAGCTTCCGCCGCAACAAGGTACTGACCGCGCTGATGGTGGTGGCCATCGCACTGGGCATCGGTGCCTCGATGACCACCCTGACCGTGTTCCATGTCCTGTCCGGCGATCCGATTCCGGAGAAGAGCGACCGCCTGTTCTACGCGCAGCTCGATCCGCGGCCGCGCTCCGGCTACCTGACGGACGAGGAGCCGGAAGGCCAGATGACGCGGTTCGACGCCGAAGCCCTGCTGCGCGAGAAGCGCGCCGTGCACCAGGCGATGATGAGTGGCGGCAGTGCCATCGTCGAGCCGGAGGGCAGCACCCTCAAGCCGTTCTCGGTGGATACGCGCTGGACCTCGGCGGACTTCTTCCCGATGTTCAACGTGCCGATGCAGTACGGCCGCGCCTGGTCTGCCAGCGACGACGATGCACACAGCCGCGTGGTGGTGCTGTCCAAGGCCATCAATGAAAAGCTGTTCCAGGGCGCCAACAGCGTGGGCCGCGAGATCCGCGTGAACAGCCAGTCGCTGCGCGTGATCGGCGTGATGAAGGAATGGAATCCCGAACCGCAGTTCTTCGACCTGACCACCGGTTCCTACGGCAAGGACGAGGACCTGCTGGTGCCGTTCTCCACTGCCATGGATCTGGATTTCGGCAACAACGGCAACATGAACTGCTTCCGCGACGGCGGCCCGGGCGGCGACAGCCACTCGCTCAGTGCGGCCTGCACCTGGATCCAGTACTGGGTCGAGCTGGAGCCGGGCAAGGTCGATGACTACCGCCGCTATCTGGTGAACTACTCCGACCAGCAGCGCGCTGCAGGCCGCTTCGAGCGTCCCGCCAACGTGCGTGTGCGCAGCGTCATGGAGTGGCTGGACTTCAACGGTGCGGTGCCCAGCGACGTGCGCCTGCAGATGTGGCTGGCGCTGGGCTTCCTGGGCGTGTGCCTGGTCAATACGGTCGGTCTGCTGCTGGCCAAGTTCCTGCGCCGCAGCGGTGAGATCGGCGTGCGGCGTGCGCTGGGTGCCAGCCGTGGGCAGATCTTCCTGCAGTGCCTGGTCGAAGCCGGTGCCATCGGTGTGGTCGGCGGTGTGCTCGGCATCGGCCTGGCCCTGATCGGTCTGGCCGCAGTGCGCAGGCAGCCGGTGGAGTACGCCCAGCTGGCCCATCTGGACGGCAGCATGCTGCTGCTCGCCCTCGGCCTGACCCTGCTGGCCAGCCTGGCCGCCGGATTCCTTCCGGCCTGGCGTGCCATGCAGGTCACCCCCGCCATCCAGCTCAAGTCGCAGTAAGCACAAGGACACTGCCATGGATATCCGCCCCATCCTCAGCACGCTGCGCCGGCACAAGACCGCCGCTGCCCTGATCGTGCTGGAAATCGCGCTGACCTGCGCCATCGTCTGCAACGCGTTGTTCCTGGTCAGCCAGCGCGTGGAGAAGATCACCCAGCCCAGCGGCCTGGCCGAGAACGAACTGGTGATCGTCCGTACCAGTGGCATCGGTACCCAGACCAATGCCATGGCGCGTACCCAGGAAGACCTGGCCGCGCTGCGCGCCGTTCCCGGTGCGACCAGCGTGACCAAGGTCAACCAGCTGCCGTTCCGCCCCAGCTCGTCCAATACCAGCATCTCGCGCGAGCGCGACCAGGAACGGCCGACGACCTCGGCGACGCTGTACATGTTCAACGAAGGTGCGTTGTCCACCCTGGGCCTGCAGCTGGTGGCCGGCCGTGACTTCCTGCCCAGCGAGTACATCGACTTCGAGGACGCACGCAAGTCGGCCAGCACCACACCGGACAAGGCATCGGCGGTGATCCTCAACCAGGCCGTGGCCGAGAAGATGTTCCCGGGCCAGAACCCGCTGGGCAAGACCTTCTACATGGGTCGGCAGGCGCTGCACGTGGTGGGCGTGGTTGCCCACCTCGCGCCGCCGACGGACTGGAACAACAACACCACCCTGTCGATGATCCTGCCGGTGCGCACCGACTTCGCCAGCGGCGGCCCGTACATGCTGCGCACCACGCCTGAACGCCGCGATGAAGTGCTGAAGGGTGCCCTGGCGGCCCTGGAACGCAACGATCCCAACCGCCTGGTGCGCGAGAAGCTCAGCTATGAGGACCAGCGCAACGACTACTTCAAGAACGACCGGGCGATGGTCGGGCTGCTGGTCACCGTATGCATCGCCCTGCTGGTGGTGACGGCGCTGGGCATCGTCGGCCTGGCCAGCTTCTGGGTGCAGCAGCGCAGCAAGCAGATCGGCATCCGCCGTGCCCTCGGTGCCACCCGCGGCCAGGTGCTGCGCTACTTCCAGACCGAGAACTTCCTGCTGGCCTCGCTGGGCATCGTGCTGGGCATGCTGGCAGCCTACGCCATCAATCTGTGGTTGATGAACATGTACGAGCTGCCTCGCATGCCGCTGCTGTACCTGCCGCTGGGTGCGGTGCTGCTGTGGGCACTGGGCCAGATCGCCGTGTTCGGCCCTGCGCGCCGGGCGGCCGCCGTGCCTCCGGCCGTCGCCACGCGGGGGGCCTGACATGCGCGCACCTTTCCTGGCGATGATGCTGATGCTGCCGCTGCCGGCCCTTGCCGGCAGCAGCAACCAGCAGACCATGAGCTGGCAGGACGACGGCGCCCATGTGGCGCTGGCTTCCTCGGGTGGCCACGTGCGGGTCGATGCGGCGCATCCGGAGGCGCGCTTCGGCGTGCGCCGTGGCGACCGCATCCTGCGCGTGGACGATACCGCCGTGCAGCAGGTCGACCAGCTGACAGCCGCGATGCAGGCCACCGACGCATCCAGCGTACGGCTGCTGCTGCAGCGCGATGGAAAGACGCTGACCGTGCCGGTGTCCCTGGCTGGCTGGCGGCCCCTGCTGTCACCGCCCACCGCACCACCACCGCCGCCGGCTCCGCCGCCGCCACGACGGTGATCCGGCACCGGCTGCAGGGCGGCAGCTTTTAGCTATGCTTGATGGGTGGCGCCTGCTCCTACCGGCGCCCTGGAACCTACAGCTCTCTCCGGCGCTGCCCATCCCTTTTTCCAGAACCGGTCCATGCCCGCGATCCTCATCATCGACGACAACGCCAGCGTGGGCACCGCGCTGGACGTGCTGTTCTCCCTGCACGACATCGACACGCTGCAGGCACAGAGCCCGGCCGAAGGCCTGGCCCTGCTCGAATCGCAGCCGGTGGACCTGGTGATCCAGGACATGAACTTCAGCGAGGACACCACCTCCGGCGAGGAAGGTGAGGCTCTGTTCGCACAGATCCGCGCACGCCACCCCGACCTGCCGGTGATCCTGCTGACCGCCTGGACCCATCTGAGCAGCGCGGTGGACCTGGTCAAGGCCGGCGCGGCCGATTACCTGGCCAAGCCCTGGGACGACCGCAAGCTGCTGACCACGGTCAACAACCTGCTGGAACTGTCCGAAGCACGTCGCGAACTGGACCGTCGGCGCGAACGCGAGCAGCGCCAGCGCACCGCGCTGGAACAGAAGTACGACCTCAGTGGTGCCGTCTTCGCCGATCCTGCCAGTGAACGCGTGATCACCCTGGCCTGCCAGGTCGCACGCTCCGAACTGCCGGTACTGATCACCGGACCCAATGGCGCCGGCAAGGAGAAGATCGCGCAGATCATCCAGGCCAATTCGCTGGTGGCAAAGGGACCGTTCGTCACGGTCAACTGTGGTGCGCTGCCGTCCGAGCTGATCGAAGCCGAGCTGTTCGGCGCCGAGGCAGGTGCCTACACCGGTGCCAACAAGGCGCGCGAAGGCAAGTTCGAGGCGGCCGATGGAGGCACCCTGTTCCTGGATGAGATCGGCAACCTGTCGCTGGGCGGGCAGATGAAGCTGCTGCGCGTGCTGGAGACCGGTCGCTTCGAGCGCCTGGGCTCCAACCGCGAACGCCAGGTCAAGGTACGCGTGGTCAGCGCCACCAATGCCGACCTGCCGGCGATGATCCGCGACGGCACGTTCCGCGAGGACCTGTACTACCGCCTCAACACCGTGGAGCTGGTGCTGCCGCCGCTGGCCGAGCGGCCCGGCGACATCCTGCCGCTGGCCGAACGCTTCCTGGCGGGCGGCAAGCCGTTGTCCAGCGCCGCCGCTGCCGCGTTGCAACGGCACCCATGGCCGGGCAACGTGCGCGAACTGCGCAACGTGATCCAGCGCGCCGAGCTGCTGGCCACCGGCAACCGCATCGAAGTGACCGATCTCAACCTGCCACGCGCTCCGGCTGCGCCACGCCCGGCGCCGAGCGCCGGCAACGATCCGGACCGCACGCGCATCGAGGAGGTACTGGCGCGCAATCATGGGGTCATCGCGCAGGCGGCCGCCGAACTCGGTCTCAGCCGCCAGGCACTGTACCGGCGCATGGACCGCCACGGCATTCCGCGCGAATGAAGCGACGCTCGTTCACCTTCCGCCTGTTCCTGCGCCTGCTGCCGGTGCTGGCGCTGGCTGCCGCGCTGCCCTGGCTGCTGGCCTACTGGCTCGACCACGGCTGGGCGGTGGCCATCGTATCCACGGTGATCCTGCTTGCCCTGATGTGGTGGGCGCTGCGCCGCGCCACCGCACCGGTCCGCTCGCTGATGCGTGCGTTGTCCGGCACCACCAGCAGCTACCGCGATGGCGAGTACAACTTCGGCGTTCACTGGGAAGGCAACGACGAACTGGGTGACCTGGTGAAGGCACATCGCGAGCTGGGCGACGTGCTGCGCGAGCAGCGCCAGGGTCTGGTGCAACGCGAACTGCTGCTGGACACGATGGTGCAGAACACGCCCGTGGCGATGCTGCTGATCGCATCAGGCGGTGATGGCATCGCCCGTGTGGTGTTCTCCAACCTGGCTGCGCGCAAGCTGCTGCATGGTGGCTGGAAGCTGGAGGGCCAACGCCTGGAGGAGGTGCTGGAGCAGGTGCCGGTGGAACTGCGCGACGCCATCGCCCGCGGCGGCGACAGCCTGTTCGCGGTGCAGGCCGAAGGCGAGGACGGCGACGAGGATGACGAGCAGGTCTACCACCTGTCGCGGCGCGCGTTCCATCTCAATGGACGGCCCCATGATCTGCTGCTGGTGCGTCTGCTCACCGCCGAGCTGCGCAGGCAGGAAGTCCAGACCTGGAAGAAGGTGATCCGGGTGATCAGCCACGA
Organism: Stenotrophomonas sp. STEN008; assembly: GCF_056760435.1. NCBI lineage: Bacteria > Pseudomonadati > Pseudomonadota > Gammaproteobacteria > Lysobacterales > Lysobacteraceae > Stenotrophomonas > Stenotrophomonas sp. STEN008. The sequence goes on from NZ_JBRRET010000028.1 coordinate 18,780, forward strand.
GCTGAACAATTCGCTGGCACCGATTGCCTCGCTGGCGCATTCCGGAGGGGAACTGGTCAAGCGTGAGCGGTTCGACCGCCTGCCGGAGATCTTCACCACCATCGAAGATCGCGCCCGCCACCTGGAGGGGTTCATCCGCGGATACGCACGCTTCGCCAAGCTGCCACAGCCCCAGCTGCAGACCGTGCACTGGGCCCCGTTCCTGTCCAGCCTGCGCCAGCAGATTCCGTTCGGCATGGAGCAGGAGCCGGACGAGGAGATGAGCAGCCGCATCGATATCGCGCAGTTCGGGCAGGCGCTGCTGAACCTGCTGAAGAACGCGCACGAAGCCTGCGCGGAAGCCGATCCGCCCAACGATGACGTGCAGGTGCAGTTGACCCGCCTGCCCCAGTGGCTGCGTCTGGATGTGCTTGATCGCGGCAAAGGCATGAACGAGCAGGTACTGCAGAATGCGTTGATGCCGTTCTATTCGACCAAGCGCAACGGCACCGGGCTGGGACTGGCGCTGACCCGGGAGATCGTGGAGGCGCACGGTGGACGGGTGTCGCTGCAGAACCGCAGTGAGGGTGGGTTGTGTGTTTCGATCCTGCTGCCGGCGGGGTGAGGTGACGCTCCGGGAAGCGGAAGCGGCCGCTCCGCCCGCCGGGCATGACCCGGCGCTGCCCGACATCATTGGCGAAGGCACCCCGGAACGACCTTCAGCCATCCATCGAAGACAGGACACGCCGCATCGCCACCCGTAGATGCATCGGAAACCCCAATGCGGCTTCCTCCGCCATCACGGCCTGCAGCCCGTCACCCCATTCCTCCTGCGCAAGCCCCACGAATCCCTCGCCGGCATAGAACGGCGCATTCCACGGCACGTCTGCCAGCGTGGTCAGCACCGCAGAGCGATAGCCCTGGGTCCTGGCCAATGCCAACGCGTGCCGCAGCAAAGCACGACCATGGCCACGACGCGCATGCGCCGGGTCCACATCCATCTGCAGCACATGGAATTCGCCGCACAGCCCGCCTGCCAGCAGGTAACCGGCGATGCCGCCGCCGGCGGCGTCATCCACCACCCACAGCTGCCCACGCCGGAGGCCGTCCCGCAGCGCCTGCAGATCCAGGCCGTGGCCGGCGAACACCGGATAGGCTTCGTGGCCCTTCAGCAGTTCGCCGGCACGCTGTTCGATCGCCGGCAGCACGCCGAGCTCGTCGGCATGCGGAACCCGTGGCTCAGGATTTCTTGACCGGCCGCTTCCAGCCATCGATGGTTTCCTGCCGTGCGCGTGCCAGCGTCAGCTTGCCGTCCGGCGCGGTGCGGGTGATGACCGAACCGGCGGCGATGGTGGCGCCCTCGCCGATCAGCACCGGTGCCACCAGCGAGCTGTTGGAACCGATGAAGGCATTGTCGCCGATGGTCGTGGTCGACTTGTTCACGCCGTCGTAGTTGCAGGTGATGGTGCCGGCGCCGATGTTCACCTTGCTGCCGATCACCGCATCGCCCAGATAGGTCAGGTGGTTGGCCTTGCTGCCCACGCCGAGAGTCACTTTCTTGGTCTCCACGAAGTTGCCTACGTGGACGCCATCGGCGAGCACCGTGCCCGGGCGCAGCCGGGCGAACGGGCCGACCGATGCGGCACCTTCGGTGACCACCCCTTCCAGGTCGCAGTGCGCGCGCACTTCGGTGCCCGGCCCGAGCGTCACGTCCTTGAGTCGATTGAACGGGCCGATGGTCACGCCATCCCCCAGCACCACCTTGCCCTCGAGAATGACATCGACATCGATGAGCACATCGCTGCCGACCGTCACGCTGCCGCGGATATCCAGCCGTGACGGGTCCAGCACGCGCGCGCCCTGCGCGCACAGCGCACGTACTGCGCGGCGCTGCCACGCGCGCTCGAGCTGCGCCAGCTGCCAGGGATCGTTCGCCCCTTCTGCTTCCTGCACATCGGCCACCAGTGCCATCTCGGCCGGGGTGAACTCACGGGCTGCAAAGGCAAATACGTCGGTCAGGTAGTACTCGCCCTGCGCGTTGCTGTTGGACAGCTGCGAGAGCCACCGGCGCAGCGCGGTCGATTCGGCGGTGATGATGCCGGTATTGATCGTGCGCACGCGCAGCTGGTCATCGCTGGCGTCCTTCTGTTCGACGATGGCGCCGACCCGTCCCTCGGCGTCGCGCAGCACGCGGCCATAACCGGTCGGGTCATCGACATCGGCCACAAGCACGGCCAGCCGGCCCGGCTGCGCCAGCAGGTCGCGCAGCGTCTGCGCGCGGATCAACGGCACATCGCCGTACAGCACCAGCACCTGCGCGGCGTCGGGCACCTGCGGCATCGCCTGCGCGACCGCGTGGCCGGTCCCCAGCTGCTGTGCCTGCTCGGCCCATTGCAGGTCGGTCTGGTCGGCGAAGTGGCGCCGCACTGCCTCGCCACCATGGCCATACACCACGTGGATCGCAGCGGGGTCGAGCTCGCGGGCGGCAGCGATGACATGCGCGAGCATCGGCTGCCCGGCGATCGGCTGCAGCACCTTCGGCAGCACCGACTTCATGCGCTTGCCGGCACCTGCGGCCAGGATGATCACGTGCAGGGGTTGGGTCATGGGGGGAATCCGTGGTTCGATGACACCGATTCTAGAGCGTGGCCCGTTAACATGGATGCCCCTCCTTCTTCAGCATGCCGATGAGCCTCATCCGCCAGGGAAGCACCTACCTCGTCATCGGGCTCGTGCAGCTGCTGGTCGACTGGGTGGTCTTCGTGGCGGCCACCGCACTGGGGTTGCCGGTTGCACCGGCCAACGTCACGGGCCGGCTGGCGGGGATGCTGCTGGGCTTCTGGCTCAACGGTCGCTACACGTTCGCCGAGCCGGGCACGCACAAGCTGGGCTGGAAGCGCTTTGCGCGCTTCTGCGCGCTGTGGCTGCTGCTGACGGCGGCCAGCACGCTGCTGGTCAGCCTGGTCGACCAGGCTCTGGGCCTGCGCTACGCGTGGCTGGCCAAGCCGCTGGTCGAGGGCGGACTGGCGGCGGTGTCGTTCCTGCTGATGCGCCACGTGGTCTACCGCTGACCGGCGGTGATGGCGCACAAACAAAAACGCCGGCACGAGGCCGGCGTTCCTGTGGGTGTGGCGAGCCTCAGTGCTTGAGGTTCTTGCGCAGGCGCTCCAGCGCCTGCAACTGGACCACGGCTTCGGCCAGCTTCTGCTGGGCTTCGGCCACTTCCATGGCTTCACCACGGTTGGCCAGGATGCGCTCGGCTTCTTCCTTGGCCTTGCGGACCGAGGCTTCGTCGATGTCCTGCGCGCGGATCGCGGTGTCGGCCAGCACGGTCACCACCTGCGGCTGAACCTCCAGGATGCCGCCGGAAATGGCGAAATCCAGCTGCTCGCCGTTCGGCGTGGTCACCACCACCTTGCCCGGCTTCAGGCGGGTGATCAGCGGTGCGTGCTTGGGCGCGATGCCCAGTTCGCCCAGCTCACCGGTGGCCACGACCAGGGTCGCTTCGCCACGGAAGATTTCCTGCTCGGCGCTGACGATGTCGCAACGGATCGTGCTCATGCAAATCTCTTCGCTGTTCGCGGTGGCGCGATGCCACCGTGGAGGTCCACCGGCCCGGGCGGCTGCCCGGCGCCGGCGTCAGGTCGGGCAGGATCGCTCCCGCCCCTCCCGGATCAGGCCTTCTCGGCCATCTTCTTGGCCTTCTCGACCGCTTCTTCGATGCCGCCGACCATGTAGAACGCCTGCTCCGGCAGGTGGTCGTACTCGCCATCGACGATGGCCTTGAAGCCACGGATGGTGTCCTTCAGCGGCACGTACTTGCCCGGCGAACCGGTGAACACTTCGGCCACGTGGAACGGCTGGCTGAAGAAGCGCTCGATCTTGCGGGCGCGCGACACGGCCTGCTTGTCTTCTTCGGACAGTTCGTCCATACCCAGGATGGCGATGATGTCCTTCAGTTCCTTGTACTTCTGCAGGGTCTGCTGGACGCGCTGGGCGGTGTCGTAGTGCTCGTGGCCGATAACCAGCGGGTCCATCTGGCGGCTGGTGGAGTCCAGCGGATCGACGGCCGGGTAGATACCCAGCGAGGCGATCGAACGCGACAGGGTCACGGTCGAGTCCAGATGGGCGAAGGTGGTCGCCGGCGACGGGTCGGTCAGGTCGTCCGCGGGAACGTAGACGGCCTGGATCGAGGTGATCGAACCGTTCTTGGTCGAGGTGATGCGCTCCTGCAGGACGCCCATTTCCTCGGCCAGGGTCGGCTGGTAACCCACGGCGGACGGCATACGACCCAGCAGTGCCGACACTTCGGTACCGGCCAGGGTGTAGCGGTAGATGTTGTCGACGAACAGCAGCACGTCCTTGCCCTTGCCGTTCTCGTCCTTCTCGTCGCGGAAGTACTCGGCCATGGTCAGGCCGGTCAGCGCGACGCGCAGGCGGTTGCCCGGCGGCTCGTTCATCTGGCCGTACACCATCGCCACCTTGTCGAGGACGTTGGAGTCCTTCATTTCGTGGTAGAAGTCGTTGCCCTCACGGGTACGCTCACCCACGCCGGCGAACACGGACAGACCGCTGTGCGCCTTGGCGATGTTGTTGATCAGTTCCATCATGTTGACGGTCTTGCCGACGCCGGCGCCGCCGAACAGGCCGACCTTGCCGCCCTTGGCGAACGGGCACATCAGGTCGATGACCTTGATGCCGGTTTCCAGCAGCTCGGTGGCCGGGGACTGGTCTTCGTACGACGGTGCCGCACGGTGGATTTCCCAGTTGTCGCTGGCAGCGACCGGGCCGGCTTCGTCGATCGGACGGCCCAGCACGTCCATGATGCGGCCCAGGGTGCCGGCGCCGACCGGCACCGAGATGCCACGACCGGTGTTGGTGGCGACCAGGTTGCGCTTCAGGCCATCGGTGGAACCGAGGGCGATGGTACGCACCACGCCGTCGCCCAGCTGCTGCTGGACTTCAAGGGTGATTTCGGTGTTGTCGACCTTCAGTGCGTCGTACACCTTCGGCACCGACTCACGCGGGAATTCGACGTCGACGACCGCGCCGATGATCTGAACGATCTTGCCCTGACTCATTGCTGCATCCTCTAAATGTGTGCTTTGAACGAACGCGGTCAGACTGCTGCCGCGCCGCCGACGATTTCGGAGATTTCCTGGGTGATCGCTGCCTGGCGCGCCTTGTTGTAGACGAGCTGCAGCGTACCGATCAGCTTGTTGGCGTTGTCGCTCGCCGCCTTCATCGCGACCATGCGTGCGGCATGTTCGGAGGCGACGTTTTCCAGCAATGCCTGGTACACCAGCGACTCGATGTAACGCGTCATCACGTGCTCGAGCACGGTCGCGGCATCGGGTTCGTACAGGTAATCCCAGTCGTGGTGCGCGACCTGCTTCTCGGCCGCCGGCAGCGGCAGCAGCTGATCGAAGCTGGCCTTCTGCGTCATGGTGTTCACGAAGCGGTTGTAGACCAGGTACACGCGGTCGACCTTGCCTTCAGTGAAGGCGTCGAGCATGACCTTGATCACACCGATCAGCGATTCCAGCTTCGGCACGTCGCCGATGTGGGTCACGCTGCCGACCATGTTGACCTTGACGCGGCGGAAGAAGGTCGATGCCTTCTGGCCGATGGTCACCAGATCCACTTCCGCACCCTTGTCCTGCCATGCCTTGGCTTCGCCCAGCATCTTGCGGAACAGGTTGTTGTTCAGGCCGCCGGCCAGGCCGCGATCGGAGGAGATCACGATGAAACCGACCCGCTTGACCTGCTCGCGCTCGACCAGGAACGGATGCTGGTAATCGGTGCTGGCCTGCGCCAGGTGGCCGATCACCTGCTTCATCGCCTGCGCGTACGGACGCGAGGTCTTCATCCGATCCTGCGCCTTGCGGATCTTGGAGGCCGAGACCATCTCCAGGGCGCGCGTCACCTTGCGGGTGTTCTGCACGCTCTTGATCTTGGTTTTGATTTCGCGTCCGCTTGCCATCTCTTGTTTCCCGTGGCGCGGGGCTGATGCCCCGCGTTGTTCAACGGTGGAACGGGGCCAGGCCCCGTTCCCCATGCGCTGTTACCAGCTGCCGGTGGTCTTGAAGTCGGCGATGCCCTTCTTGAAGGCACCTTCGATATCGTTGTCCCAGCCACCGGTGGCGTTGACCTTGTTGATCAGCTCGCCCTGGGTGTTGGCGAAGTGGGCGTGCAGGCCCTCTTCGAACGCCAGCAGCTTGTTGACCGGCACGTCGTCGAGGTAACCCTCGTTGACGGCGTAGATCGACAGCGCCTGGTTGGCGATCGACATCGGCGCGTACTGCTTCTGCTTCATCAGCTCGGTGACGCGCTGGCCACGTTCCAGCTGCTTGCGGGTGGCTTCGTCCAGATCCGAAGCGAACTGCGCGAACGCAGCCAGCTCACGGTACTGGGCCAGCGAGATGCGGATGCCGCCCGACAGCTTCTTGATGATCTTGGTCTGCGCCGAACCACCGACGCGCGACACCGAGATACCGGCGTTCACGGCCGGGCGGATGCCGGCGTTGAACAGGTCGGTTTCCAGGAAGATCTGGCCGTCGGTGATCGAGATCACGTTGGTCGGAACGAAGGCGGACACGTCGCCGGCCTGGGTTTCGATGATCGGCAGCGCGGTCAGCGAACCGGTCTTGCCGGTGACCTTGCCTTCGGTGAACTTCTCGACGTACTCCTCGGACACGCGGGCAGCGCGTTCCAGCAGGCGCGAGTGCAGGTAGAACACGTCGCCCGGGTAGGCTTCACGGCCCGGCGGGCGCTTCAGCAGCAGCGAGATCTGGCGGTAGGCAACGGCCTGCTTGGACAGATCGTCGTACACGATCAGCGCGTCTTCGCCGCGGTCCATGAAGTACTCGCCCATGGTGCAGCCCGAGTAGGCGCTGATGTACTGCATCGCAGCCGATTCGGACGCGGTGGCCGCCACGACGATGGTGTGGGCCAGGGCGCCGTTTTCTTCCAGCTTGCGCACGATGTTGGCGATGGTCGATGCCTTCTGGCCGATCGCAACGTACACGCACTTGATGCCGGTGCCCTTCTGGTTGATCACCGCGTCGATCGCCATGGCGGTCTTGCCGGTCTGGCGGTCACCGATGATCAGCTCGCGCTGGCCACGGCCGATCGGGATCATCGAGTCGACCGACTTGTAACCGGTCTGCACCGGCTGGTCGACCGACTTGCGCCAGATCACGCCCGGAGCAACACGCTCCACCGGAGCGGTCACGTCGGTGCCCAGCGGGCCCTTGCCGTCGATCGGCTCGCCGAGCGCGTTGACGACGCGGCCCAGCAGTTCCGGACCGACCGGCACTTCCAGGATGCGGCCGGTGGTCTTGGCGACGTCGCCTTCGCGCAGGTGCTCGTAGTCACCCAGGACCACGGCGCCGACCGAGTCGCGCTCCAGGTTCAGGGCCAGGGCGAAGGTGTTGTTCGGCAGTTCGATCATTTCGCCCTGCATCACGTCGGCCAGACCGAAGATGCGCACGATGCCGTCGGACACGCTGGTCACGGTGCCTTCGTTGCGCGATTCCGCGGCCAGCTTGACCTTCTCGATGCGGTTCTTGATCAGTTCGCTGATTTCGGAGGGGTTGAGCGTGGTTGCCATCGTCAAGTCCTAGTGCCGGCAGCGGGGCCGGACGTTAAATGAATTCAGTTAGCGAGCGCGGTCTGCAGGCGGGCCAGCTTGCCCTTCAGCGAACCATCGATGACCACGTCGCCGGCGTCGATCACGGCGCCGCCGATCAGCGAGGCATCGACCGCAGTGGTCACATCGACCTCGCGGTTGAAGCGCTTGCGCAGCGCGACCTTGATCGCGTCCAGCTCGCCGGCCGACAGTTCGGCGGCCGAGGTCACGGTGGCCTTGACCACGTGCTCGGCTTCGGCGCGCAGGGCGTCGAACATGCCGGAGATCTCCGGCAGCAGCGGCAGACGATGCGATTCGGCCAGGATGGCCAGGAAGCGCGAGAAGCTTTCGCCGTGGGTCGCCGGCGCCAGCAGGGCGACAGCGTCGTCACGACCGAGCTCCGGGTTGGCGAGCAGGGCCGCCACGCGCGGGTCGGCGGCGACGTGGGCGGAGAACGCCAGGGCGTCCGACCACGGCGCGAACGCGCCTTCGTCGCGCGCGGTCGCGAACGCGGCGCGGGCGTACGGGCGGGCAAGCGTGAGGGCCTGGCTCATCCTTAGATCTCCGAGGCCAGCTCGTCGAGCAGCGCCTTGTGGGCGTTGGCGTCGATTTCGCGCTTGAGCAGCTTTTCGGCACCGGTCACGGCCAGCGCGGACACCTGCTTGCGCAGATCTTCACGGGCACGGTTGGCGGCGGCGTCGATCTCAGCCTGGGCCAGTTCCTTCTGACGGGTGGCTTCGGTGATCGCTTCGGTACGGGCTGCGTCGACGATCTGGTTGGCGCGCGCGTGGGCCTGGTCGATGATCTCGTTGGCCTTGGTGCGGGCTTCCTTCAGCGCTTCGTTGACCTTCTCCTGCGCCTGGGCCAGATCTTTCTGGCTGCGGTCGGCAGCAGCGAGGCCTTCAGCAATCTTCTGCTGGCGCTCTTCGATCGCGTTCATCAGCGGCGGCCAGATCTTGGTCGCGATGATCCAGATCAGACCAGCGAAGGCGAGCGCCTGCGCAAGAAGGGTGAAATTGATATTCATGGTTAGCTCGATCGCTGGTTTCGGGGTGGACGCGCCGCCGGGGCGGCGCATCCGGCCTTCATCCGAAACCGGGTGCATCAGCACCCGGTCGTCTCAAACCGCTGTATCAGCCGGCCAGAGCCTTGGTGACGGCACCGGCGAAGGCGGCCGACAGCGGGTTGGCGAAGGCCAGCAGCAGGCCGACGGCGACCGAGATGATGAACGCGGCGTCGATCAGGCCGGCGGTGATGAACATGCGGACCTGCAGGACCGGGATCAGTTCCGGCTGGCGGGCGGCCGACTCCAGGAACTTACCAGCCATGATGGCCAGACCCAGACCGGCGCCCAGCGCGGCCAGGCCGATCATGATGCCGACGGCGAGGGCGGTGGAGCTCTGAATCTGCGCGAAGTTGGTCAGGACGGCGAAGTACATGGTTATCTCCAGGAACTTAAGTTGCTAAGGGTGATGAAACGGATGAAGGTTGAAACGCGTTGAAGCTTGAAACTCAGTGAGCGTCTTCCGACAGGCTCAGGTACACGATCGACAGCATCATGAAGATGAAGGCCTGCAGCGGGATCACCAGCAGGTGGAACAGCATCCAGCCGAGGCCGAACGCACCACCGGCAATGGCGCCGAAGAAACCGGCACCACCCAGCACCCAGATCAGCAGGAACACGATTTCGCCGCCGAACATGTTGCCGAACAGTCGCATCGCCAGGGAGATCGGCTTGCTCAGCCACTCGACGATGTTGAGGATCAGGTTGAACGGCATCATCCACTTGCCGAACGGAGCCGTCAGGAACTCCTTGATGAAGCCGCCCAGTCCCTTGGACTTCAGCGCGAAGAACAGCATCAGGAAGAACACGCTGATGGCCATGCCCAGGGTGGCATTGACGTCGGCGGTCGGCACCGGCTTCCAGTAATGGATGCCCGCCAGCTCCAGCGGCTTGGCGATGAAGTCGGCCGGGATCATCTTGATGAGGTTCATCATCAGGATCCAGAAGAAGATCGTGATGGCGATCGGCGTGACCAGCTTGCTCTTGCCGTGGTAGGTGTCCTTGGCCTGGCGGTCGACGAACTCCAGGCAGATCTCCACGAAGGCCTGCCACTTGCCCGGCACGCCAGCCGTGGCCTTGCGGGTGCCCAGCCAGAAGGCGACCACGATCACCAGGCCCATCAGGACCGCGGTGAGGAAGGTATCGACGTGGATATGCCAGAACATCCCGTCGCCGTTGCCGACCGGTGCGGTCAGGTTCTGCAGGTGATGCTGGATGTAGCTGGTAGGGGTTAGAGCCTCGCCCGCCATGTGTCCGGAACCTTAGTTAATTGAATTCTGTCAACGCCTGGCCATCGCCAGGACCTGGAACATCAAGCCGACGGCGATACCGGCCAACAGCGCCAATGCAGGCAGCTTGAAGACCAGGAACCCCACCAGCAGGACGCCGAAAACGACTACCCACTTCGCCACGATCGCAATGATCAGCCGTGCCATTGCCGACCCCGCAGCCAGGGCACCCCCGCCCAGCGCCATCCGTGCCGCGACCCAGCCACCGGCCGAGATCGCCACGCCGGATGCCAGGGCACCGAGCGCGTACTTCGGCCCTACCAGCAGGAAGGCCAGGGCCAGGACAGCCACTGCGGCCAGCGGGTAGACCGCGGCGCGCAGCATCAGTCGCCGACCCGCTTCAACGGAGTTCAGCACAGGACGTCCCGCGTGGTTGCAAGTGGAGGGCTGAGGCGGCTACAGCAGGGGGGCCTCATCGAGCCGCCAAATTATAGCAATGGGACAATTTGCGAGACAACCGCTGCCTGTTCATCCCGGAAGGGCGCAAGTTGCGGTAACGGTTACATTTTTGCGTGCCGCCCAAGGGACAATGACGTCCACATGATGCTGCGGTGCAGCGTATTGAACTTTGGTCGCACGCCTGGGAACTTTCCGCGACCTTGCCGGTCCGACCTTCCGACCTGCCTGCAGCAACCTCGTCGACGCTTCGCCCCGCAGGTCCACGATGGCCCCGAAGCCCGGCTCCGGGGCCATCCTTTTTCATGGTCGTGACAGCGCTGAACCGTGCACACGCCATCGACCATACGTTCACGCATGGTGGACGAGCGCGTCCTGCACAGTGGGCTTCATTCTGATGAACCACTGCAAGGACTCTTTCGATGCGCTCCGTCCCCACCCTGCTCGCCCTCTCCCTGCTTGCCGCCGGCGCATCGTTCGCCAGCGCCGCCCATGCCGCCGAAGGCGATGACCGTTTCGCCCTGCGCCTGGGTGCGATGAACATCGATTCGGACAACACGCTGCGCGGCAACACCACTGTCGCCGGCCAGGACGTCGGTTTCTCGGAAGATTTCAAGCTCGGCGGCAAGGAATGGGAACCGCGGGTAGACGGCATGTTCCGCCTCAGCGACCGCCAGCGCTTCCTGTTCAACTACTTCAAGTACGACAAGGACCGCCGCGAGACGCTGGGCCAGGATATCTCCTTCGGCGGCGTCAACGTGCCGGCTGACAGCTTCGTCAAGGCCGAGCTGAAGTACCAGGTGGCCAGCCTGGTCTACGACTACTCCGTTGTCGACACCGACACCTTCGATCTGGGCCTGCAGCTGGGTGCGGAGTACGCCAAGGTCAGCACCAAGGGCTATGCGGACCTGGGCACCGTGTATGAAGGCCAGTTCCTGGACGAGAAGACCGACGGTGTGGCACCGGTGGTCGGTGCACGCCTGAGCTTCACCCCGTCCGAGAAGTGGATGATCACCCTGCAGGGTCAGTACCTCAACACCCGCTGGGGCAGCTTCGACGACTACAAGGGTGACCTGAGCCGCGCCAATGCCATCGTCGATTACCGCCTGACCAAGAACTTCGGCCTGTTCGCCGGCTACGACTGGTTCAAGCTGGATGCGGACAAGAAGGGCAGCGACGGCACCATCGGTCTGAAGCAGGAATTCAAGGGCCCGGTGGCCGGCGTCAGCTTCGTGTTCTGATTCCTGCCCCTTCCATCGCACTCTCTCCTGGCGCGGCCTCCGAAACATCGGGGGCCGCGTTTTTTTGTGCTGCTTTGTCCTGCCGGGGTAAAGCGGCATGGTCGAGCGCTGGAGGGAGAGGGGGCTGCGTGCGAATGTCCCCCGGCGCCGGCCTGCGGCCGTCACCTCCTCCTTTACTTCGCACGCAGCCCCCTCTCCCTCCGCGTGTCAGGCCTCCACGCGCCTGTCGAAGTGCCTCTTGCGGCTGGACCCTCCGAAAGCCGAGCCGCTGCACGGGTGGCAGGCATTTCGACACAGTAAAGGGGGAGGCGACCGCCGCAGGCGGACGACGGGGGACATTTGTCCAAGCGTCTGCCACTCGCGCAGAGGCCCTGAAGCTCGCGACCAGAGTCACCGAAACCACAGAAGCCACCAACAAAAAACCCGGCTTTCGCCGGGCTTTCCGTTTCACCGGGCATGGCCCGGCGCAAGCGCCTTACTTCTTCTTCGGCATGTACAGATCGGTGATCGTGCCGTCGTAGATTTCCGAAGCCATCGCCACCGATTCACTCAGCGTCGGATGGGCATGGATGGTGTGGCCGATGTCTTCGGCTTCCGCGCCCATCTCGATGGCCAGACCGATCTCGGCCAGCAGGTCACCGGCATGCACACCGACGATCGCGCCACCGATGATGCGGTGGGTCTCTTCATCGAAGATCAGCTTGGTGAAGCCCTCGGTGCGACCGATGCCGATCGCGCGGCCACTGGCCGCCCACGGGAACTTGGCCACGCCGACCTTCAGGCCCTTGGCCTTGGCCTCGGTCTCGGTCACGCCCACCCAGGCGATCTCCGGGTTGGTGTAGGCCACCGACGGAATCACGCGGGCCACCCACTCCTTCTTGTGGCCGGCCGCCACTTCAGCCGCCAGCTTGCCCTCGTGCGTGGCCTTGTGGGCCAGCATCGGGTTGCCGACGATGTCACCGATGGCGAAGATGTGCGGCACATTGGTACGCATCTGCCGGTCAACCGGGATGAAGCCACGCTCGGTGACCTGCACGCCAGCCTTCTCGGCATCGATCTTCTTGCCATTCGGCGAACGACCCACGGCGACCAGCACGCGGTCGAAGGTCCCCTGCGCCAGCGCCGGCGACTGCCCTTCCTCGGCCGCCTCGAAGGTCACGGTGATGCCCTTGGCATCGGCGGTGACGCCCGACGCCTTGGTCTTCAGGTGAACGTCGATGCCCTGCTTCTTCAGGCGGTCGGCCAGCGGCTTGACCAGGTCCTTGTCGGCGCCCGGCATCAGCTGGTCCATGAATTCGACCACGGTGACCTTGCTGCCCAGCGCACCGTACACGGTCGCCATTTCCAGGCCGATGATGCCGCCACCGACAACCAGCAGCGAACCCGGCACTTCGGCCAGCTCCAGCGCGTCGGTGGAATCCATCACGCGCTTGTCGTCCCACGGGAAGTTCGGCAGCTTCACCGCCTGCGAACCGGCGGCGATGATGCACTTCTGGAAGCGCAGCAGCTGCGTGCTGCCGTCAGCGGCGGTGATCTCCAGCTCGTTGGCCGACAGGAACCGACCGACACCCTGCACGTTGCGCACCTTGCGCTGCTTGGCCATGCCAGCCAGACCCTTGGTCAGCTGGTTGACGACCTTTTCCTTGTACTGGCGCAGCTTGTCCAGCGTGATCGTCGGCTTGCCGAACTCCACGCCGAAATCGCCGGCATGGGCGACTTCATCGATGACCGCCGCCGCATGCAGCAGTGCCTTGGACGGAATGCAGCCGACGTTGAGGCAGACGCCGCCGAGGCTGGCGTAGCGCTCGACCAGTACCGTATCCAGGCCGACATCGGCTGCGCGGAACGCGGCGGTGTAGCCGCCCGGGCCGGAGCCCAGCACGACCATCTCGCATTCGATGTCGGCCGGCTTGCCGCTGGCCAGCGCCGGCTTCGGTGCGGCCGGTTCGGCCGGGGCACGATGCGACGGGGTCACCGGCGGCTTGCTGGCCGGGGCGGCGGCCGCCGGCGCAGGTGCGGCTGCCTTGGCCGGGGCCTCGGCGGCTCCTTCGGTGTCCAGCAGGACCACCACGGCCCCCTCGGACAGCGTATCGCCGAGCTTGACCTTCAGTTCCTTGACCACACCGGCGGCCGAGGACGGCACTTCCAGCGTGGCCTTGTCCGATTCCAGGGTCACCAGGCCCTGGTCTTTCTTCACCGTGTCGCCGACGGCGACCAATACTTCGATCACCGGCACATCGCTGTAATCGCCGATGTCGGGAACCTTGACTTCAATCGTGGCCATGGTGGGTTTTCCTCATGCCCGCCCGGCGTGGCCGGCGGGCTGTCACTGCGTTTCGTCAGGCGGCCGCGCCAGGGGCGACGGCCACACGGTGGGGGCGAAGCGGTGCCTTACAGCAGCACGCGGCGCATGTCGGCCAGCACCTGCGACAGGTACGTGGTGAAGCGTGCGGCCAGGGCGCCGTCGATGACGCGGTGGTCGTAGCTCAACGACAACGGCAGCAGCAGCTTCGGCGCGAATTCCTTGCCATTCCAGACCGGCTGGATGGAGGACTTGGACACGCCCAGGATGGCCACTTCCGGCGCATTGACGATCGGGGTGAACGCGGTGCCACCGATCCCGCCCAGCGAGCTGATCGAGAAGCAGCCGCCACTCATGTCGGCCGGGCCCAGCTTGCCGTCGCGCGCCTTCTTGGCCAGCTCGCCGGTTTCCTGCGCGATCTGCACCACGCCCTTCTTGTCGACGTCGCGGATCACCGGCACGACCAGGCCGTTCGGCGTATCGGCAGCGAACCCGATGTTGAAGTACTTCTTCAGGGTCAGGTTCTCGCCGCTGGCATCCAGCGAGGCGTTGAACTCCGGGAACTTCTTCAGCGCTGCGGCGCTGGCCTTGATCAGGAAGGCGAGCATGGTCAGCTTGATGCCGGCCTTCTCGTTCTCCTTGTTCAGTGCCACGCGCAGTGCTTCCAGATCGGTGATGTCGGCCTGGTCGAACTGGGTGACGTGCGGAATCATCGCCCAGTTGCGGGCCAGGTTCGCGCCGGAGATCTTCTTGATGCGCGACAGCGGCTGCACTTCGGTCTCGCCGAACTTGCTGAAATCGACCTTCGGCCACGGCAGCAGGTTCAGCCCACCGCCTGCGGCGGCAGCGGTGCCGCCCGCGGCCGGAACGCCACCACTGAGCGCGGCCTTGACGAATTTCTGCACGTCACCCTTGGTGATGCGCCCGCCCTTCTCGGTACCGCTGATCTGCAGCAGGTCCACGCCCAGCTCGCGGGCGAACACGCGCACCGCCGGGGTGGCATACGGCACCTTGGCCGGCAGCACGCCATCGGCGTTGAACTGTACGGGCGGGCTGGACGGAGCGCCGGCCGACGCGATCTCACGAGCCGCCAGCTTGTCCGGCTGGGCGGGCACAGCGACCGGCTCGACCTGGGTGGCGGTCTCGGCAGCGGCCGGGGCCGCCGCAGCCGCTTCGCGGGTCGGCGCCGGCGCAGCAGCACCCTCGGCTTCGATGATGGCCACCACATTGCCCTGCGACAGGGTGTCCCCCACCTTGACCTTCAGTTCCTTGACCACACCGGCCACCGAGGACGGCACTTCCATGGTCGCCTTGTCGCTTTCCAGCGTGACCAGGCCCTGATCCTTCTTGACGGTGTCGCCCACGGCGACCAGCACTTCGATGACCGGGATGTCGGTGTAATCGCCGATGTCCGGCACCCGGGCTTCAACCGCACCGCCACCGGCAGCCGGGGCGGCCGGCGCGGCAGCCGCCGGGGCCGGGGCGCTCTGGGTGGCCGCCGCCGGGGCAGCGGCCTTGGCCGGGGCCGGGGCCGGAGCGGCCGGCGCTGCGGCCTCGTCTGCCGCCACTTCGATCAGCGCCACGACCTTGCCCTCGGACAGGGTGTCACCCACCTTGACCTTGATCTCCTTGACCACACCGGCCACCGAAGACGGCACTTCCATGGTCGCCTTGTCGCTTTCCAGCGTCACCAGGCCCTGGTCCTTCCTGACCGTATCGCCAACGGCGACAAGCACCTCGATTACCGGGATATCGCTGTAGTCACCGATATCGGGGACAAGTGCTTCCTTGATTTCGGCCATGGGGATAACTCCGGCAATCTGGTGTAGGGAAACGTCTATTGTGCGGCCAGCGGGGGCCAGCGCCAACCGTTACAGGTGTTTTCAGTACGCACGCAGCCGGGACACGCTGTTGCCCATGGGGCGCAGGCACCTCCAGTGGGTAGCGTATTGTCCGCACGATGTCCGCTTCATGTCGCCAGTGCATCGGCCACCGGCTGCCATGCCTGACGCAGGCGCTGCAGCGACCAGGCCGCATTGGCCGGGCTGGTCGAGGGCAGCGCCAGCACACGCGGTGGCGCCCCCAGGACAGGCAGCACCCAGCGCTGGAATGCCTGCATCGACGCAGCACCATTGCAGCCGATCAGCTGCAGCTCAGGCAGCAGGGCGATCAGTTCCGGCAGCGCGTTGGCCACTTCCGTGCCACGCACGATGTCCGCATCCAGGCTGCCCCGGCGCTCGCATCGGCCGATCACATCCCACACCCCGACACCGGCGGCGTTCAGCGCGCGCATGCGTTGCGGATAGGGCAAACCGGCGTCAAAGCCGCAGATATCGGACATGAGCGGCCAGAAACGATTGCGTGGATGCGCGTAGTACTGGCCAGCGTGCAGCGACGCAGCACCCGGCATCGAACCAAGCAGCAACACGCGCGATCGCGTGTTCACCTGCGCGGGCAGGCCGGTGCAGAGCGTTGGCGCGCTCACGGTTTGTGCAACTGCATGAACATTCCTCCAGAGCAAAAACCCCATGAAAACAGGCTTTTCGAACTCATCGCTGAACAGAGCGAACTATTTTTTAACGCGCGTCGGATTCGATTCATGTTGAGGCGACTACGGTGTGCTCGCCCCGCAACCGGGGGCCCAAAAACAAGAAACATTAGGAGATACCCCCATGCGCTCCATCCGTATCCTGAGTCTCGCCCTGCTGACCTCCGCCGCCTTCGCGCCGGCCGCTTTCGCCCAGGACAGCAGCACCACCGACACCGCCTCGGGCAAGCATTTTGCCGTGGTTGGCGGCGTCACGCTGCTGCAGCCGAAGAATGATCCGATCACCGGCGTCAAGAAGCTCGATGGCGGCCCGGCGCCGACCGTCAGCTTCAGCTACTACGTCAACGACAACTGGGCCGTTGAGCTGTGGGGCGCTGCCGACAAGTTCGATCACCGCGTCAAGGGTCCGGGCAACACCCGCCTGGGCAGCGTCGAGCAGCAGCCGGTCGCGCTGAGCGGCCAGTACCACTTCGGCCAGGCCGACAACGTGTTCCGTCCGTTCGTGGGCGTGGGCTACTTCCAGTCGGCCTTCAGCAACGAATCGCTGGCTGACGGCAGCAGCTCCGACATCCGCCTGAAGGATGCCAAGGGCGTGATCGGCACCGTCGGCGTCGACATGAACATCAACTCCACCTGGTTCGCCCGTGCTGATGCCCGCTACATGCGCGCCCGCCCGGACGTGAAGGTTGGTGGCGAGAAGATCGGCGAAGCCAAGCTGGATCCGTGGACTGTCGGCGTGGGTATCGGCGCCCGCTTCTAAGCATCGCCTGCTTCACTGTCTGTACGCGACGGGCCCTTCGGGGCCCGTCGTCGTTTCCGTCACCCGCGTTCTGTGTAGAGTCGGGCCGTGCTCGACTGCTTTTCTCCGGACGTCGAGCAGGGCTTGACTCTGCAAAGGACGGAAGGCCGGTGATCGTGATGGACAACATCGACCTGCTGGTGATCGGAGGTGGCATCAACGGCGCCGGCATCGCGCGCGATGCCGCAGGCCGCGGCCTGCGCGTGCTGCTCTGCGAGCAGCACGATCTTGCGTCACATACCTCCAGCGCCAGCAGCAAGCTGGTCCATGGCGGGCTGCGCTACCTGGAACAGGGCGAGTTCGGCCTGGTGCGCAAGGCGCTGGGCGAACGCGATGTGCTCCGCAGGCAGGCGCCCTGCCTGGTCCGGCCGCTGCGCTTCGTGCTGCCCTGGGAACCCCACCTGCGGCCACGCTGGATGCTGCGGCTCGGCCTGTGGCTGTATGACCACCTCGGCCATCGCGGCGCAGCGTTTCCGGCTTCGCGCGCACTGCACCTGCCACACGACCCGTTGGGCACGTGGCTGTCGCCATCGTTGCACCAGGCCTTCAGCTATGCCGACGCGCAGGTGGACGATGCACGCCTGGTCCTGCTCAACGCGCTGGATGCCGCGCAACGCGGTGCCCGTGTGCAGGTCCGCACCCGCTGCGTCGAACTGCACGGCGAGCAGGGCCACTGGCGGGCGGTACTGGTCGATGCAGCGGGACAGCAGCAGACGGTGCATGCACATGCCGTGGCCAACGCGGCCGGTCCCTGGGCCGGAGGCCTGCTGCAACGCATGCAGGCGCGCAGCGGCACACCGGCCCTGCGCCTGGTGCAGGGCAGCCACATCGTGCTGCGCCGGCCCTGGCCCGATGACAGCGCCTGCCTGCTGCAGCAGCCCGACGGACGGGTCGTATTCCTGCTGCCCTTCACCCACGACCACCTGCTGGTGGGTACCACCGACACCGACTATCAGGGCGATCCGGCGCGCTGCCACGTGCTGCCTTCGGAAGTGACATACCTGTGCGAGGCGGCCAACCGCTATCTGCGCCAGCCGATCACGGCGACGGAGGTGGTCTGGCAGTTTGCCGGCGTGCGCCCGCTGCTGGCCGACCCGGATCCGCGCGCGGCACGACTCAGCCGCGACTATCGCCTGCAGTTGCAGGTGCAGGGCGCGCCCGCCGTGCACGTGCTGGGGGGGAAGCTGACCACCTACCGCGTTCTGGCCGAAGAAGCGCTGGATCTGCTGCGGCCCCACCTGCCGCAGATGGGGCCGGCATGGACGGCAGCCGGGACGCCGCTGCCGGGCAGCGACTGGGGCGATGCCGTGCAGGCACGCTCTCACCTGCGGAGACTCGCACCGTGGTTGCCTGAGGACACTACGCGGCGCTGGGCCGAGGCCTATGGCAGCCGCAGCACCGAGCTGCTGCACGGGGTGCAGGGCATGGACGATCTCGGCGAACACTTCGGCGGTGGGCTGCACGCCCATGAGGTCGTGTTCCTGCGCGATCACGAATGGGCGCATACCGCCGAGGACATACTGTGGCGGCGGAGCAAGCTGGGACTGCGGCTGGACACCGCACAGGTGGCACGCCTGCAGGACTGGTTGGAGGAACAGCAGCACCAGGCCATGCCCGGCCGATCGCGGTGACACCCGGCATGGCCCGTCGCTGCCGATGCAGTAGGATTTCCCCATCGCTACCGGAGACGCCGCATGACGCCCCGCTACGTGCTGGCCATCGATCAGGGCACCACCAGTTCGCGCGCGATCCTGTTCGATCACGCCGGCGACATCGTCGGCAGCGCGCAACGTGAGTTCGCCCAGATTTTCCCGCAGCCCGGTTGGGTGGAACATGACCCGCGCGAGATCCTCACCAGCGTCTACGCCACGCTGACCGAGCTGCTCAGCCGCGAACAGATCGACCCGCGCCACATCGCCGCACTGGGCATCACCAACCAGCGCGAGACCACCGTGGTCTGGGAACGCGCCACGGGCCAGCCGATCCACAACGCCATCGTCTGGCAGTCCCGGCAAAGCCAGGCCATCTGCGAGCGGTTGCGCTCGCAGGGGCACGAAGCGCTGATCCGTGAACGCACCGGCCTGCTGATCGATGCCTACTTCTCGGCCACCAAGGTGCGCTGGATCCTCGATCACGTGGAAGGCGCACAACAGCGCGCGGAGCGTGGCGAACTGCTGTTCGGCACCATCGACAGCTGGCTGGTCTGGAATCTCAGTGGCGGCCAGGCACACGTGACGGACTACAGCAACGCCGCACGCACGCTGCTGTTCAACATCCACACCCTGGACTGGGACGACGAGCTGCTCGCGCTGCTGGACATTCCGCGCGCCATGCTGCCGCAGGTGCGTGACTCCAGCGCGGTGTACGCGCACACCCGGCCGCAGTTCTTCTTCGACCACCCGATTCCGATCGCCGGTATCGCTGGCGACCAGCAGGCCGCGCTGTTCGGCCAGGCCTGCTTCCAGCCGGGCATGGTGAAGAACACCTACGGCACCGGCTGCTTCATGCTGATGCACACCGGAACGCAGGCCGTGCGTTCGCACAATGGCCTGCTGACCACCATCGCCTGGGGCCTGGACGGGCGCGTGGAGTATGCACTGGAGGGGTCGATCTTCATCGCCGGCTCGGTGGTGCAGTGGCTGCGCGACGGCCTGCGCATGATCGATCGGGCCAGCGACAGCCAGGCGCTGGCCGCGAAGGTCGGCGACAGCGCTGGCGTCTATCTGGTGCCGGCGTTCGTGGGCCTGGGTGCGCCTTACTGGCGCAGCGACGTGCGTGGAGCGATGTTCGGCCTGACCCGGGGCACCAGCAGGTCGCACTTCGTGCGTGCAGCATTGGAAGCAATGGCTTACCAGACCCGCGATGTACTCGATGCCATGCAGTCCGATGCAGGTATCGGCCTGAGCGAGCTGCGTGCCGACGGCGGCGCGATCGGCAACGACTTCCTTGCCAGCTTCCAGGCCGACATTCTGGGCGTTCCGCTGCTGCGGCCACGGCTGACCGAGACCACGGCGCTGGGCGCGGCCTACCTGGCCGGGCTGGCGGTGGGATTCTGGGAAAGCCGCGAACAGATCGCCGCGCAATGGGGACTGGACCGCCGTTTCGAGCCGCAGATGCCGGCAGCACGGCGCGAGACGCTGTATGCCGGGTGGCAGCAGGCGGTCGCCGCCACCCTGGCCTTCCACGTCGATTGAGGGCGGTAGCGCCGGGCCATGCCCGGCGAATCAATCCCCAATCCGCCGGGCATGGCCCGGCGCTGCCCCAACATCAGAACGCCGGCAGCACGGCACCCTTGTACTTGGTCTCGATGAACGTCTTCACCTGTGCGCTGGTGAGCGCCTTGGCCAGCTTCTGCACGCGCGCGTCATCCTTGTTGTCGGGCCGGGCCACCAGGAAGTTCACGTACGGCGAGTCCTTGCTTTCGATCGCCAGCGCATCCCGGGTCGGGTTCAGACCCGCATCCAATGCATAGTTGGTGTTGATCAGGGCCAGGTCCACCTGATCCAGTACGCGGGGCAGCATCGCCGAATCCAGCTCGCGGAACTTCAGCTGCTTCGGATTGGAGACGATGTCGCGCTGGGTTGCCAGCGCATTGGTCGGATCCTTCAGCTCGATCACACCGGCCTTGTGCAGCAGGATCAGCGCCCGGCTGTTGTTGCTCGGATCGTTCGGGATGACCACATCCGCGCCTTCGCGCAGTTCGGCCAGCGACTTGATCTTGCGCGAGTATGCGCCGAACGGCTCGATGTGCACGCCGATCACCGTCACCAGATCGGTCTTGCGGTCGCGGTTGTAGGCGTCCAGGTACGGCTCGGTCTGGAAGTAGTTCACGTCCACCTGCTTCTGCACCAGCTGGTCGTTGGGCTGCACGTAGTCGTTGAACACGCGCACGTCCAGTTCCACGCCTTCCTGTTTGAGGATCGGCTTGACCACCTCGAGGATTTCGGCGTGCGGCACGGCCGTGGCGGCCACCACCAGCTTCTGCGAAGGCTCGCCGGACTTGCCGCAGGCGGTCAGGGCCAGCGCAGCGGCGAGCAGGGGCAGCAACAGGGTCTTCTTCATGGGCGGAATGATTCTCGGGGGGAGGTCAGGATCTATCGTAGTTGCTCAGGGCCAGCTCGAGCAGCGCCTTGGCCTGCTCGCGCAGCATCTTCGGTTCGACGATCTCGGCATCCGAGCCGTAATGCAGCACATCCATCAGCAGTTCGCGTGACACGCTGTAAGGCACTTTCAGCTCATAGCGGCCGTCGGCCAGGAAACGGCCCTGCTGCTTGGAATGCCAGTGCTCATCGGCGACCCAGCGCGCAGCCTTGGCGCTGAACAGGATGGTGGCCCAGCCCTTCGGCGCACCGGAGAAAATGCCGTAGCTGGCACCCAGCTGCTCGTCCAGTTCGCTGTCGGCCACGTCACGGGCCGTGTGGTCGATCACCCGCGCCTTGTGGATCCGGTCCACCGCGAAGCTGCGGAGGGCCTCG
This sequence comes from Stenotrophomonas sp. STEN008, assembly GCF_056760435.1. Taxonomy (NCBI): domain Bacteria; kingdom Pseudomonadati; phylum Pseudomonadota; class Gammaproteobacteria; order Lysobacterales; family Lysobacteraceae; genus Stenotrophomonas; species Stenotrophomonas sp. STEN008. The sequence continues at coordinate 40,502 of NZ_JBRRET010000028.1, forward strand.
CGGTCGTGGTCCCACGCATCGAGGTACCAGTTGTCGCGGTAGTGGGTCAGGCGCTGCGGCGAAACAGTGCGCTTGGTCGGTTCGTCGGTGGAACGGGCGCGGTACTCGAAGCCCAGCTGGCGCCGCTCGAGCACGGCCGAAGCCACGCTGCGGAAGCTGCCTTCGTCGAATTTGCGGCCGCGATGCGGAATGACCCGCACCCGGTCCACCGGCCAGCTGGAGACCCCCGCCTGCGCGGCCAGCAGGCTTTCGATGCGCTGCTGCAGCGGTGCCAGCACCGAAGACAGCACGCCCCCGCCGGTACGGGCCAGCAGGTGCTGCGATGCCAGCAGGGCATGCAGCTCCTCCGAGCTGAGCCAGAGGCCGGGCAGTTCGAAGCGGTCGCTTTCGTCGGCGTGATAGCGGAAGCCGGCCTCGCCATCGCCCTCGATCGGCGCCATCAGCGCGTCGCGCAGGAACGCCAGGTCGCGGTAGACGGTGGCACGGGAACAACCGAGCTTGTCCTGCAGGGTCGCCACCGTCACCGGATAGCGCGCGGACTTGAGCAGACGATGCAGGGCGGTGATGCGTTCGTATCGGTCCATGCCCCCGATTATGTCCGAGTCGCGGGTCTTGTGTGGGGGGTTTGGGCTATCGTGGGCGCCCCGCCCTCTGCGAAAGCCCTCCCATGCGCCGGTTGCCCGCCCTGCCCCTGCTGGCCTGCCTGCTGCTGGCTGCCTGTGGTCGCCCCCCAGCGCCGTCCGGCGGCGACGCGGTCGTTCCGCAGGCCGACCCGGCGCAGGCGGTACTGGCCGCCAGCCAACGGTTCGCCGCCCTGCGCAGCTTCCACGCGGAACTGGAAGTGCTGGGTACGCCACAGCCGGTCCGCAGTGCGATGGACTTCGTGGCCCCGGACCGATTCCGGGTACAGACGGCGGCCGGTGCACAGACCATCATCGGTGACACGATGTTCCTGCAGGCCGACGGGGCCATCCGCCAGGTGCCGACGCCGCCCGGTCTGCTCGAGCAATGGCGGACGCCGCTGCCGGCCGACGTCGCGCCCGCGGCGCTGCAGGCCGAGGATCTGGGCAGCCAGACGCTGGACGGGGTCCAGACCCGCCGCTACCGGCTGCGTGGCGCCGGCCCCGGCGAGCGCCTGGAGTACTGGGTGGATGGGCAGGGCCTGCCACGCCAGATCGTGCGCAGCGGCAGCAGCAACGGCAAGGTGTTCCAGCTGCGCCTGCGCTATTCGCGCTTCAACGACCCCTCCGTCCGCATCGAGCTGCCCTGAATGGGGAGCGGTGACAACGCCTGCTGAAGCGGCCAGCGCCATGGGGCGGACGGCCATCACGCTTCCAGTATCATCACGGGTTGTTAACCGCTTCGGAGAAGCCTCGATGTCCCTGCGCGTGTCCCTGCTGATTCCCCTGCTGCTCTGCGCCCCGCTGGCGTACGCGCAGGATGCATCCGAACTGGCGGCGATGTCCTCGCCCTGGAGCGGCAGCGGCGGCGAGCTCGGCTTCGCCTCGGCACGCGGCAACAGCAGCACCGAGAGCTTCAACGGCCGCCTGCGCCTGCGCTACACCGACGGTGACTGGGTGCACAGCATGGACCTGTTCGGCCTGCGTTCCAGCTCCAAGGTGACCGAGACCAACGACGACGGCACCACCACCCGCCGCAACAACACCACCGCCAACCGCTACACCGGCAGCGCCGGCAGCGCGCTGCAGCTGGGCGAGCACCGCCAGCTGACCGCCACGGTGCGTACCGAGCGCGATGACTTCGCCACCTACGACCGCCAGAGCTCGTTCGGTCTGGGTTACGGCACCCGCCTGTGGAGTACCGAGCGCTTCTATTTCGATGCCCAGGTCGGCCCCGGTGTGCGCCGCACCCACAGCACCGAGGATGATCGCACCCGTACCGGGCTGATCGGTCGTGGCCTGTTCGACATGAAGTACTCGCTTACCGAGAACACCGATCTGGTCAACACGCTGCTGGTCGAATCGGGGTCGTACAACACCTTCGGCCAGAACGATTTCGGCCTGTCGGTGAGCATGAATGAACACCTGGCCTTGAAGGCCGGCTGGCAGGCCCGCTACAACAGCGACGTCGCGGTGGACAAGCGCAAGACCGATACGCTGACCACCATGAACGTGGTCTACAAGTTCAAATAAGCGAAACGGGCGCCTGGCGCCCGTTCTCTTTTCTGTTCCGCAGCGCCTGGCCGAGGAAATCGGCCGGGTCAGGCGTTCAGCAGCTCACCCGCCCCGCCATCGAGCAGCCTCTGCGCCACGCGCTGGCCCAGCGCGTCCGGGTCGCTGGCCGGGCCCACGCCTTCGGCGCGCACCGCACGGCCATCGCTGGCGCTGCCGACCAGCCCCTGCAGGTGCAGGTCCTGCCCCTGCCACTGCGCGATCGCCGCCACCGGCACATGGCAGCTGCCATGCAGCGCGCGGTTCATTGCCCGCTCCGCTTCCACGCAGGCGCGTGTCGCGGCGTCATCGAGCGCAGCGAACAAGGCCATCAGCGGCGCATTGCTGCCGTCGCACTCCACGGCCACGGCGCCCTGCGCCGGCGCCGGCAGCCAGTGCGGCGGCTGCAGGCGCAGCACGATCCGATCGCCCAGTCCCAGGCGCTCCAGCCCGGCGACGGCCAGCACGATGGCGTCGTAGCCCCCGTTGTCGAGTTTGGCCAGGCGCGTATTGACGTTGCCACGCAGGTCCAGCAGTTCCAGGTCCGGGCGCAGCGCACGCAGCTGGGCCTGGCGGCGTAGCGAGGACGTGCCGACGCGCGCGCCGATGGGCAACGCATCAAGCGAGGCATAGAGGTTGGAGACGAAGCCGTCGGCCGGGTCATGACGGGGCAGCATGGCCGGCAGCACGAACGGCGCATCCAGTTCCATCGGCACATCCTTCAGCGAATGCACGGCGCAGTCGGCGTCGCCGCGCAGGATGGCCAGCTCCAGTTCCTTCAGGAACAGGCCCTTGCCACCGATGGCGGCCAGCGAGCGGTCGAGCACTTCATCGCCGCGCGTGCTCATCGGGACCAGCTCCACGTGCAGGCCGGGATGGGCCTGGCGGAGGCGGTCGGCGACGTGTTCGCTCTGCCAGAGGGCGAGCGGGCTCTTGCGGGTGGCGATGCGGACGGTTTCCATCCGGTCATTATCGCGCCTTCGGCGCGGATACGGCCAACGGCGGAGCCCCTCGTGGCTGGCTGGGGACAAGGCTGAAGCAACAGCCGTGCTTGGCCGGGCGGGATGGGCTGCGCAGGGGCCGCTGCAAGCACGTCCATGTAAGCTCGGTCGCCGCATCCATGCGGCTCACGCCCCTGCGCAACCCACCCCGCCCGGCCTCTGACAGTTTCCGTGTGCGCCAGCCACGGAAGATCAAAAGAAAGAAGCAGAAGCAACAGCCAGCGGCTCTCGGGGTGGGGGACCAATTTATGGGGGGCAACGGGGGGGGGCCCCGGAGGCCCCCCCCCAAACAAGGGGGGGGGGGGCCCCGGGCAAATAGGCGGGGGGGGGGGGCCCCCCCCCCCCCCAACCCCCCCCGGGGGGGGGGCCCCCCCCCCCCCCGCCGCCCCCCCCGGGCCCCCCCCCCCCCCCCCCCACTCACCCAACACGCAACAACTCAGAGCCGAACACAACCTGCAGTTGCTGTTGCTGTTGCTCTTGCTTCAGACGTTGCCCGCAAGCAGTCGCGGCCGCAGGCCGCGCCGGACACTCACAGATGCCGCAGTTCCTGCTTCAGCGTCGCCACACAGCGGCGGCTGACCTCCAGCGGCTGCTTGCCATGCCGGAGCACCGCCTGCACCTGCCCGCCCACGCCACGACGCAGTTCCACCAGTTCGTGCCGCGCCACCAGACAGTTGCGGTGGATGCGCACGAAGCGGCTGGCGAATTCCTCCTCCAGCGACTTCAGCGACTCCTCGATCAGGTCCTCACCACGCGCGTGGTGCACCACCACGTACTTTTCCTCGGCCTGCAGGTAATGGATGTCATCCAGTGGAATCAGCCGCAGGCTGCCCCGCAGCCGGGCGCACAGCATGCTGCGTGCCTGTTGCCCCGCGTCGTGCTGTGGCTGCCCCCCGCGCCCGGCCAGAAAGGTCCGCGCGCGCGCGATGGCCGCTGCCAGCCGCTCGGCACGCACCGGCTTCATCAGGTAGTCGATGGCCGCCGCTTCGAATGCCGACAAGGCATGCGCGTCGTAGGCCGTACAGAACACCACCGCCGGGCGTGGCTCGAAGCTGGCCAGGTGACGGGCCGCTTCCAGCCCATCCAGTCCGGGCATGGCGATGTCCAGCAGCACCAGGTCCGGCTGCAGTTCCGCGCAGGCGTGCAGGGCCTGCTCGCCGTTGCCGGCCTCGGCCACCACGTCCACCCCCTCCTGCGCGGCCAGCAGGCTGCGCAGGCGCTCGCGCGCCAGCGGTTCGTCATCGGCGATGACTACCCTCACGATCGTTCCCTCACTGGATCGGCACCGTCACCTGGCAGGCATAGTAGCCCTCGCTCCAGCCGGCCGTCATCCGTGCGGCACTGCCGAAGCGCCACGCCAGGCGATGACCGATGCTGTGCTGGGCATGCCCGGCGCCGCGTGCCAGGGCCAGCCCCGGCGTCTGTGGATCGGGAGCGGGATTGCGTACGCGGATGTGCAGCTCGTTGCCTTCGCGCGCCACGTGCAGCTCGACGGTGCCACCTTCCGGCAACCGCGAAATGCCATGCAGCACCGCGTTTTCCACCAGTGGCTGCAACACCAGCCGCGGCAGCGGCTGCTGCCACGGCAGCGGCTCGTCACGCTGCCAATGCACCTGCAGGCGCTCTCCCAGGCGCAGCGACTCGATCGACAGGTAACGCTCGGCCAGCTCGCATTCGGCCTGCAGGGTGGAATCTCCATCGCCCGCCCCCAGCGCCGCGCGGAACAGATCGGACAGGTCCAGCACGGCGCGTTCGGCCACCGCCGGATCACGATGCAGCAGACTGGCGATCAGATTCATGCTGTTGAACAGGAAATGCGGACGGATCCGGGCCTGCAGTGCATCGGCCTGTGCACGTGCGTTGGCCTGCACCTGCGCGGCCCAGCGGTCGCTCACGTAGAAGTAGCGCAGGGCCAGCGCGCTGATCAGTGCGCTGGTGGCCGCACTGCCAAGGGTGAAGCGCCAGAAGCTGATGCCACGGGCGAAGCTGTCGCCCAGCACGGCATACAGCGCGTGGATGATGCCCGCGCAGACCACGGCGATCAGCGCCGCCAGTGCGATCGCCGCAGCGGCGCCCAGCAGCGGTGGCAGCCTCGACAGCGCCTGCCGCAGCATGCACAGGCTGGCGGTCACCGCCAGCGCCAGCCAGAGTGCGAAACCGCTGGCCGAAAGCAGCTCGCCCACCGTCCAGTGACGGCTGCCATCGGGCGCCAGGGCCAGCAGCACCACCACCAGCTCGGCCAGGCCGAGCATCGCCGCCAGCCGCCGCAGGCGGCACAGTTCCGGCATCCAGGGAGGCGTGCTGGCCGGTGACATGGGTCAGGCGACGCCCAGGCGTTCCTGCAGCCAGTCACCCAGGGCATCGATCTCCTCGGCACAGACCTGGTGCGCCATCGGGTAGCTGTGCCACTGCACCTGCAGGCCCAACGCGCGCAGCGCCTGCGCGCTGTGTGCGGCTACCGCCTGCGGAATGACCGGGTCGCCGCTGCCGTGGGCCATGAACACCGGCACGTCCACTGCGGTAGCCACGCGCTCGGCGCTGTCCGCGTCGGGCAGGTAGGTGGACAGCGCGATCAGCCCGGCCAGCGGCGCCGTGCGCGACAGCGCGGCGGTAAGAATGATCGCGCCCCCCTGCGAGAAGCCGGCCAGGAAGATCTGCTCCGGCGTGATGCCCCGCTCGATCTCGCGGGCGATCAGGGCCTCTACCTGGGCCACCGATTCGCGCACGCCGGCCATGTCGGCGCGGGAACGGAAATCCATGCCGACGATGTCGTACCAGCCGCGCATCGGCACGCCGTTGTTGATCGTGATCGGCCGCACCGGGGCGTGCGGGAACACGAAGCGCAGCGCCGGCCAGTGCGGACGCACCAGCTCCGGAACGATCGGGGCGAAGTCATGGCCATCGGCGCCGAGGCCGTGCAGCCAGATCACCGACCACTGCGGCGAGGCGCCGGTTTCCTGTTCCACCGTTTGCAGCATGTTGCGGCTCCTTCAGATGCGAGCCGCATTATGCCGCCGGTGTGGGGCGATCAGTACAGCGGTGGCTGTTCGGCCGCTTCCCGGCGCAGCTGCGCGGCGCGTACCAGCACCGGCGGCGGAATGTTCTCCTCGGGGATGTCGAGCAGGCCCAGCCGGTGCAGGAACGCACCGGGACCGCGCGACGAGGTCAGTGCGACCACCGGGATGGCCAGCACCATGCCGATCACCACCGGCGCCATCCATGCCGCCAGCGACGGCGAGACCAGCCAGGCCAGCACGCCCATGAAGGCGCCGAACAGGCCCAGGCCGCCGTAACCGCGCACCAGCGCCATCCAGGAAATGCCACCGTCGTCGCGCTGCTGGGCGTCCCACCCCGAGTCGCGTCCGGACAGCACTTCGGCCACGCCGCGGGACTGCACATACATGACCACCGGCGCCATCAGTGCCGCCAGCACGGTCTCCACCAGCATCGACACGAAGGCACGGAACGCACCGCCGCAGCCACGACGATCCACCGGGTCCAGCAGCATCGCCAGGTAGCCCAGCACCTTGGGCATCAGCAGTACCGCCATGGTGGCGGCGAACAAGCGCACCACCTGCTGCTCGTCCTGCGCGCGCCAGTACACGCCGGGCGCCAGGTGCAGTACGGCATTGAAGTCGATGCCTTCCTGGAACAGCGGGATGGCGATGCCGATCAGCATCAGCATCGCCCACATGGGCGCAGTGAAGTAGTGGCCGATGCCGATCAGCATGTGCATGCGGCTGATCCAGTGCAGGCCGCGGCTGCCGACCACCTTGCCGTGCTGCAGGTTGCCCTGGCACCAGCGGCGGTCGCGCACCAGCAGGTCGGTCAGGGTCGGCGGGCCTTCCTCATAGCTGCCCCCCAGGTACGGCACCATGTGCGCGGCCCAGCCGCCACGCCGCATCAGCGCGGCTTCGACGAAGTCGTGACTGAGCACGTGGCCGCCGAACGGCTTGCGCCCAGGCAGCGATGGCAGGCCGGCATGGTCGGCGAAGGCACGGGTGCGGATGATGGCGTTGTGGCCCCAGTAGTTGCTTTCAGCGCCGTGCCACCAGGCCACGCCCCGGGCGATCACCGGCCCGTAGACGCGGCCGCCGAACTGCTGCATGCGGGCGAACAGGGTGCGTCCGCCGATCACCGACGGCAGGGTCTGGATCAGGCCGACGTCAGCGTTGTGTTCCATGCCGGCCACCAGGCGCACGATGCTGTCGCCGGTCATCAGGCTGTCGGCGTCCAGGATCAGCATCTGCGGGTAGGCCCCGCCGAAGCGGCGCACCCAGTCGGCGATGTTGCCCGCCTTGCGGCCGCTGTTGTCGCCACGACGGCGGTAGAACAGCCGCACGCGGCCGTCGGGCACCTGCTCGCGGAGCTCGGCGAAGACCTGCTCTTCGGCCCGCGCGATATCGTCACGGCGGGTGTCACTGAGCACGAAGAAGTCGAAACGCTCCAGCTGGCCGGTGGCCGCCACCGATTCGTAGATCGCACGCAGGCCGGCCAGCAGCCGGCGCGGATCCTCGTTGTAGGTCGGCATCAGCAGCGCCGTGCGGCTGTGCACGGTGGGCAGCGGCTTGTCCGGATCAATGCCCAGGCGATAGCCACGGTCGAACACGGCGGTGAGGAAGCCTGCCACCGCGCTGGCGAACGACAGCGCGATCCAGGCGAACAGGCCCACGAACAGCACCAGCAGGCAGGCTTCGAGCACGCTGATGCCGTTGACCGACAACACCCGCCACATCATCCGGGTGGCCGCTGCGGTCATCACCAGCGTGCCGCCCAGGATGTACAGCCGACGCAGGCCGATCAGGCGTGGCGAGGTGCGGTGCCGGCGCACCCTGAGCTGCCCTTCGCGCAGGGTCTGCTCGGGCATCGGCAAGGGCACTTCGGCAGGCAGCAGCGCCCAGCCGGCGTCAGGCCCGGCCGATTCCGCCTCCGCATGGATGGTCTGCACCCCCATCGGCGCCTACTCCGCGCAGTCGGCATGGCCGGCCGTCCGGGCCAGGCTGCATGCATGAAGGTTCCCGGCGCGCCTTCCCGGCGCCCGCACTTGTCCTGGCTGCGTCGGCCTGAGGCCGCGCAGTCGCTGTCTGTCACTACCGGAACCCACACGATCTCCAACGGGGCGGAATCGAAAATGCGGCCCAGTCTAGGCCGCTACATGTAAGCCGGGTGCGAAGGCCTACGCCGGGATTTCTCCCCATTCAGCAAACAGCAGGCGAGGCTGCCGGCGCGGTGCCGGCGGCCTGCCGGATCGAACGCAATTGGATCGAGCAAAACGGGCGGCGGCACATCCCTCGGCGATCGCGCTGGCGGCGAGGCCAACGCGATCGATCGTACTTCAGCAGCGGGCGTTACTCGTCCTGCAGGACGACGCCGGCCGCGTCCTGCAGGGCAGCGGTGCGCGCACGGTCCATCGCCACCGCCAGTTGCTGGCGGGCGAGCAGTTGTTGGGCCTGCACCACTTCGGGTGTGGGCAGAAGCACCGGTCCCGGTGCGTTTTCCGGTGTAGCGGGTGTGGTCATGCAACCTCCGTGGACATCCCCGCTGCCGCGCGGGTCCAACCGGGCGGCAGCGGAACTGCGCACCCTATCCTAAAAACAAGGCGGATGGGTGACGTGCAAGCCGGTGAGGCCTGCGCCTGCAAAGGGCATGTGTCACGTTCCAGGCACGCAGCGCTGGATCCTGAATAGGCATTTCCGGTAGCATGAAAACGTTTTCTCACAGGGACGTTCCTCCCATGAATACCGTCGACCTCACCCACTTCAGCCCCAAGTGGCAATTCCGCTTCAACTTCTATCGCCAGCACGGCGCGCCCAAGGAGCCCGGCTTCAAGCAGGCATGGCGGGCCCTGTCCTTCGGTGACCGCCTGAAGATCAACCTGAACATCTTTGCCCTGTTCTTCGGCCCCATCTACCTGCTGATCCTGGGCATGTGGCGCAAGGCGCTGGTGGTGGTCGGCATCGCCATCGCCCTGGCGGCCATCACGATGTTCCTGCCCGACATCGTCGGCCGCGCGGTGTTCATCGCCTTCAATGTCCTGGTCGCCTCCAGCACCAACTACAGCTATTACCTGGAAAAGGTGGAAGGCCGGACCGGCTGGAACCCGTTTGAAGGAATGTTCTGAGCCACTCAGACCTGCGCAAGGACGCGCGGCAAGGATGCAACCGACGCCCCGCCCCCGCCGGGCGGGGTGGGTTTGGGGCTCCCGCGGCGCGCCCCGGGGGGGGGCGGGCCCAGCCCCCCGACCCCCGCGGCCGGGCCGCGGGCCCCCCCCCCCCCCCCCGCGCG
>NZ_JBRRET010000029.1:0-49156 GCF_056760435.1 Stenotrophomonas sp. STEN008
CGTCGCAGCCTTGGCCTCTGCTGCCTCGCGTTCCGCCGCCACGGTGGCAGCCACATTCGCAGCGCGGGCGGGGGGGGGGGGGGGGGGCCGCCCCCGGGGGCGGCACTGCCCCGCTCCGGTACCGCTCCCTTGTGCCGGCAATCGACAGACAGCGCAGACGCACCGTCGTCGCCTGCTCTCGACCCCACGTACACGCCCACGCTGGCAGGCTGGGCGTCATGGCTGAACCGCTCCCCCTGCGTCCGCCACCTCCATTGCTGGACGATGCCTGCGCGTTGTTCCTCGATGTCGATGGCACCCTGATTGAATTCGCTGCACGACCGGACGCCGTGCAGCTGCTGCCCGATGTGCGTGAGGCCATCGGTCGTATCAGCGACCGCCTGGAAGGTGCCGTAGCACTGGTCAGTGGCCGTCCTCTGGCACAGCTTGACCAGTTGTTCGCGCCTCTGCAGCTGCCTGCGGCCGGCCTGCACGGCCATGAACTGCGTGGCCAGGACGGACGCGTGCTGCGCGACGAACATGACGATGACACCGCCGAATGGCTGCATGCCCTGCATCAGCAGGCGATGCGTTTTGCCCATGGCCATCCCGGGGTACTGGTAGAAGACAAGGGTGTGGGCCTGGCCCTGCACTGGCGCGAGGCGCCGCACGCTGGAAGCGAGGTGCGGGCGTTCGCTGACCGCCATGTGCGCGGTCGCTCCAGCTACCGCCTGCAACCCGGCGATCACGTGGTCGAGTTCGTGCCCGTCGGCACCGACAAGGGCCGCGCGATCCGGCGGATGATGCAGTACTTGCCGTTCCGGGGCCGCCTGCCCGTGTTCCTCGGCGATGACCTGACGGATGAATTCGGATTCGACGCCGCCAACGGCCAGCATGGCTGGAGCGTGCTGATCGGCGAGCGTGAACCCAGCGCCGCCGTGTTCGCGCTGCCTGACATACGCAGCGTGCACGCCTGGCTGCGCGAGAATGCCTATTGACCCGGCCACCCCCACGGCCGCAACCGAGATGTACCGCGTGATGACCCAACCCGATCTTGATCTGGGCGTGGTCGGCAACGGCAGCTTCGGCGCCCTGGTCGACAAACATGCCCGTGTCGTCTGGAGCTGCCTGCCCACCTTTGACGGCGACCCCACCTTCTGTGCGCTGCTGGGCCCGAACCAGCAGACAGGCGGCGACTTCGCCGTCGAGCTGGAGGACTTCGCCGACAGCGAGCAGGAATATCTCACCAACACCGCCATCCTGCGCACGGTGCTGCGCGACACGCATGGAGGTGCGCTGGAGATCCTCGATTTCGCACCACGCTGGCGGCAGAACGACCGCTTCTACCGGCCGGTCAGCCTGATCCGCCAGGTGCGGCCATTGGCCGGCAGCCCGCGTATCGTCATCCGCGCACGGCCGCTGGCCGACTGGGGCGCACGTGTTCCCGAATCCACGTGGGGCAGCAACCACGTGCGCTGGATCCTGCCCGACCACGTGCTGCGGCTGACCACCGATGTGCCGGTCCGGATGGTCCGTGATGGCCTGCCGTTCGTCCTCAACCACCCTGTGCACCTGATCCTGGGCGTGGATGAATCGCTCAACCGCTCGATCAGCGGCTATGTGCAGGAAGCGTTCCAGCGCACGCGTGACTACTGGCGCGAATGGGTGCGCTATCTGTCGATCCCGCTGGAATGGCAGGACGCGGTGATCCGCAGCGCGATCACTCTCAAGCTGTGTCAGTACGAGGACAGTGGGGCGATCATCGCGGCGATGACCACCTCGATTCCCGAAGCTCCCGGCAGCGTGCGCAACTGGGACTACCGCTACTGCTGGCTGCGCGATGCTGCGTTCGTGGTGCGTTCGCTGAACCGGCTTGGCGCCACCCGTACGATGGAGCAGTTCCTCGGCTACATCTTCAACCTCGCCACCACCGACGGCACGCTGCAGCCGCTGTACGGCATCGGATTCGAGGCCAAGCTGGACGAGGATGAAGTTCCCAGCCTGTCCGGCTACCGCGGGATGGGCCCGGTGCGCCGCGGCAACCTGGCCTGGGTGCAGCGCCAGCACGACGTGTATGGCAGCGTGGTGCTGGCCTCCACGCAGCTGTTCTTCGATCGTCGCCTGCAGGACCCCGGGGATGCCCATACCTTTGCCCGGCTGGAACCGCTGGGCGAACAGGCCTTTGCCCTGCACGACGTCCCCGACGCAGGCCTGTGGGAGTTCCGCGGCCGCACCGAGGTGCACACCTACACCAGCGCGATGTGCTGGGCCGCCTGCGATCGCCTGTGCAAGATCGCCGTGAGGCTCAAGCGCGATGACCGTGCACGCTACTGGCGCGAGCGCGCCGACATCATCCACGCGCGCATCATGCAGCGGTCCTGGAGCGAATCGCTGGGCCACTTCACCGACACCTTCGACGGCCATCGCCTGGACGCGTCGCTGCTGCTGCTGGCCGACATCGGCTTCATCGATGCACTCGACGCACGTTTCATCGCCACCGTCGAGGCCATCGGCCGCGACCTCAAGCATGGCAATTCGCTGTACCGCTACATCGCACCGGACGATTTCGGCGAGCCGGAAACCAGCTTCACCATCTGCACCTTCTGGTACATCGATGCGCTGGCGGCGATCGGGCGCATGGATGAGGCACGCGAGATGTTCGAGACGCTGTTGAAGCAGCGCAACCATCTTGGTCTGCTGTCGGAGGACCTGGCCTTCGACAGCGGCGAGGCGTGGGGCAATTTCCCGCAGACGTATTCGCATGTGGGTCTGATCACGGCAGCGATGCGCCTGTCACGTTCGTGGCAGGAGGCATCATGAGTCGTCTGGTGGTGGTCTCCAACCGCGTTGCCGTGCCCGGCGAGAACCGCGCCGGGGGCCTTGCGGTGGGCCTGCTGGCTGCGCTCAAGGAGCGCGGCGGCATGTGGTTCGGCTGGAGTGGCAAGACCGTGCGTGATGGCAGCGGCGCGCTGCATGAACAGCAGGACGGCGACATCCGCTTCGTCACCATGGACCTGAACAAGCGCGAGGTGGACGGCTACTACAACGGCTTCGCCAACCGCACGCTGTGGCCGCTGCTGCATTTCCGCCTGGACCTGGTCGACTATGACCGCGGCACGCGCGAGACGTATCACAAGGTCAATGCGATGTTCGCGGACAAGCTCGCGCCGTTGCTGCGCGAGGACGATATCGTCTGGATCCACGACTACCATCTGATCCCGCTGGGTGCCCTGCTGCGCGAGCGCGGCATCGGCTGCCGCATCGGCTTCTTCCTGCACATCCCGATGCCCTCGGCGGACCTGCTGCAGGCCATGCCCGACCACCTGCGGCTGTTCTCCGCGCTGTATGCCTATGACCTGGTGGGATTCCAGACCCAGCGCGATGCCGACCGCTTCCAGACCTACCTGCGGCTGTTCGGCGGCGGTCGCGTGCTCGACAACGGCGAACTGGAGGCCCCGGGGGGGCGCCGCTTCCGCGCTGCCGCCTTCCCGATCGGCATCGACACCGGGCTTATCGCGCGTCAGGCCAGCACCGCAGCGGCCAAGGCCGCCGTGAAGAACCTGCGGGCCAGTCTGCGGGATCGGCAGCTGGCCATCGGCGTGGACCGCCTGGACTATTCCAAGGGACTGCCCGAACGTTTCCTCGGCTTCGAACGTTACCTGCAGCGCCACCCCGACCAGCGCGGCACCCTGACCTACCTGCAGATCGCGCCGGTCTCGCGCGGTGATGTCACCGAGTACCGGCAACTGCGCAGCCAGCTGGAACAGATCGCCGGGCACATCAACGGTGGCCATGCCGAGCCGGACTGGACGCCGCTTCGCTACGTCAACCAGAACTTCACCCATGCCACCCTCACCGGCTTCTACCGCGCGGCGGCCGTCGGTCTGGTCACCCCGCTGCGCGATGGCATGAACCTGGTCGCCAAGGAGTACGTCGCCTCGCAGGACCCGGAGGATCCGGGCGTGCTGGTGCTGTCCCTTCTGGCCGGCGCCGCCGATGAACTGAAGCAGGCGCTGCTGGTCAACCCGCACGATCTGGACGGCGTGGCCGATGCCATCGCCACGGCCGCCACCATGTCGCTGCGCAAGCGCCAGGAGCGCTGGCACGCCATGATGGAGCACCTGCGCACCTACGACATCAACCATTGGCGGCGCAGCTACCTGGACGCCCTCGAAGGCTGAATCAGGCGCATTCTGTACGCCGAAACTTGACGCTTTTGGCTCGAAAGTAATTGCGCATGCAACCATCCCGCCGCTGTGGCGTGATCTCCACAGCCGCTGTCGCAAGTGGCACTCAGGCAGGCGAACGTCCTGCTGCCCCAAGGCTTCCAGCCAGCTGCGTGGCGTCCTCGCGACGCCATCGCGGAAAACGAAAGAAAATGAACCGGCGATATTTCATTTCGCATTGACGCGACCTCCCCACAGTGGCGCCCCCAGAGCTCCTGCAATCGACAGAAGCCGCACCGTGCACGACTGCGTGCACATCACTCCGGGGATCCACTGCATGCACGCGTACGACCGTTTCATCGAAGAAGCCAGCCACCGCCTGGGACTGGGCCATCGCACCCGTTGGGTGGTTGATGTGATTGCCGGCTGGATAGCCTCCCACCCGCGGGGACTGGACGGACTGGAGCAGACCTTCGAGCAGGCGGGCCTGGGGGTTCACTTCCGATCCTGGCGGCGTCCCGGGCAGCCGCCGCTGCCGGTGCTGGCCAGCGACCTGCAGCGTGCGCTGGGTGATCCGGTCATGGACCGGCTGGCCCGGCGCAGCAGACTGTCATCGGGGGCGTTCCGGGTCGTGGCCTGCGATCTGCTGCCGGGGCTGATCGCATTGACGTCCCAGCCCATCGAGCCGGCCCCTTCGGAGCCGCGCCAGCTGCGCAACCGCCCGCAGCGGCAGCGACCGCAGATGGCCGGCACCCTGCTCACCCCGCGGGTGCAGGGCATGGCCCTGCGCAGCCTGCTGTGGATGATGGCCGCCGTGGTCGTGCTCGGCGCTACCGCATGGCTGCAGCTGAAGGCACGCACGCCGCTGTGGACGCCACAGGTGATCGTCCGCGAGCACGACGCGCGGCTGTTCCTGCACCAGCGCGGCGCGCAGGTCTCGGTCCATGGCAGCCTGCCCAGCGACGCCCTGCGCCGCCGCCTGTGGAGCGCGTTGATTGCGGTGCATGGCGCAGGGCACGTCAGTGGCCGTATCGAGATCGATCCGCAGGCCCGGTCGCCGCGCTGGTTCGAGCGCCTGATCCGCACCCTGCCCTGCCTGCAGGGCGACGGACTGCGCCTGGAGTTCGCCGGCAACCAGCTGGATATCGACTCCACCGCCCTGAGCGAAGAGCGGCGCCTGGCGATCTCGCGGCAGCTCCGCCAGGATTTCCCCGCCCTGCGGATGAGTGGGCTGTGGGGTCCGGGCCGGGCGGCATTGTCGCGGCTGCCGGCCGATGCCGGCGCCGCGCAGCGGATCGCTGCGCTGAACCTGACCCGGCTGGAGTTCCATCCCGGCTCCAGCGAACTGCGCGGCAGCTCCAGCGAAACGCTGCAGGTGGTGGCCGACGCATTGCGCAGCACTGCGCCAGGCACACGGGTGGAAGTGGCCGCTCACACCGACAGCCAGGGCGCGTCCGAGGCCAACCGGCAGCTCAGCCAGCAGCGTGCGGACGTGGTGGTGACGGCGTTGCAGGCGCATGGCGTGCCGGCACCGACGCTGGTCGCGGTGGGGTACGGCGAGGAGCATCCGGTAGCCGACAACCGCAGCGAGGACGGCCGCGCGCGCAACCAGCGCATCGCCTATCGGCTGCTTGCGGCTCCGCACTGACACCGCGCGCGGACCGACCGGCACATCAGTCCAGGAAACGGCCGGCCTGCTGCGTCGTCGCCAGCGTGCAGCGGTCGTGACGACCGAACCAGCGGTATCGGTTGCGGGCCAGCCTGCGATAGGCGGCATCCCGCCAGCTGCGCGGCAACAGGCGCAGCACGCCCGCCAGCCGCCATGCGCCTCCCAGCCCGGTCAGCACGCGCAGGATCGCGTCCGTGTCAGTCCAGGCGCCCTGCTCGTCCAGCAGCAGAAAGGAGCGCGGGTCCTGCGGATCCAGCCCATGGCTGCGCAGCAGCAGGCTGCCATGCGTACCCTGCATCGCTGCGAAGCGATAACGCCCGTGGCGGTCCACACGCAGCAGGAAACGCACCCAGCGGCTGCACAGCGCACAGACGCCATCGAACACGATCACTGCGTCACTGCGGGTCGAGCCAGCCTTCATAACGGATCAGGGGTCCAATCCAGGGCAATGTCACATCAACCAGGAAAGTGTAGCGCTCTGCGGCCCAGGCCTCGCGGCAGCGCACGCCGTCGAACCAGCGCGTCGGCAGCGGCAGCAGGCCGAACACGCGGACGCTGCGCACCGACCAGTCGATGCCGCCTTCACGCGCCCGCAGCTCGAATCCGAAGTGCACCGCACCGAGCTGCTCATGCAGACCGCCTTCCTGTGCCCACAGCCGCGACACCATCGGCCAGCGCCCGAAACGTCGCGCCCACTGCTCGCCTTGCCCGCAGACGCTGAACACCACCTCGACCGGCAAGGCGTGCGCCTCCTTCGGCAGCCGCGCCAACGCGGCCAGCATGGGCACCAGCCAATGGCCGCCCCGTGCGATCCGCGCCTGCCCGGTACGGCGGCACGGCAGCGGCGCCGCATGCAACGCCTGCACCGGTGCTGCCAGGGTGGCGAAGGCCGGCCCCAGCACCTGCGCGAACAGCGGCACGGTCAGGGAGCGATCCAGGCCAGCGTTGCCATGCGGCCGGTGCGGCGGTCGCGACGGTGCGAATACAGGTCCGGATCGGCAATGGTGGAGATCGTGCCGCCAGACACCTGGGCCGGGTCCACGCCCACGGACTGCAGGCGCTGGCGGGCCAGTGCGAACAGATCGACCTTCCAGTGCCCCGCGCGGGTGGCCACGAAGGCGGCGGCCGCCGCCGGTTCGTGGCCGACGAAGGCCTGATACACCTCTTCGCCGATCTCATAGTCGGCAGGCCCTGCCGCCGGGCCCAGCCAGACCCGCAGCTGCGACGGCGCGGTGCGCATCGCGGCTACCGTGTGTTCCAGCATGCCATCGGCCAGGCCGCGCCAGCCCGCATGGGCCGCGCCCACTTCGCTGCCGTCGGCGGCGGCAAACACCACCGGAAGGCAGTCCGCGGTCAGGATGGCCAGCACCACCCCCGGCACCGACGTCACCGCAGCATCGGCCACCGGCTCGCTGGCCCCGGCCACTGGCGGGCCATCAAAGCGCAGCACGGTGGTGCCATGCACCTGGCGCAGCCAGTGCGGCGCGGAGGGCAGCGCCAGTCCCTGCTGCAGCAGTTGCCGGTTGTGTTCGACGTTGGCCGGCGCATCTCCATCGGCTGCGTGCCGGTTGCCCAGGTTGAACTGGGCAAAGGGTGCCGGCGAAATGCCCGCGCCGTGCCGGCGTGTGGTCAGCGCCCGCACGCCCGGCGGCGCCGGCCAGTCAGCCTGCAGCAGCGGCAGCGCGGTCGCCATCACCAGCGATCCCGCTCGCGCTCGGTAAAGGCCTCGCTGTCTTCGCGCAGCACCTTCATCAGGTGCAGCATGTCGTCCGGTACCGGCGCCGAATTGCGCACCGGCTCGCCGGTGATGGGATGCACGAACTCCAGCGTCTCGGCGTGCAGGGCCTGGCGCTTGAAGCCACGCAGCGCGGCCACCAGTTCGTCGCTGGCGCCCTTGGGCAGCTTCAGCGCACCGCCATACAGCGGGTCGCCGATGATGGGGTGGCGCAGGTGCGCCATATGCACGCGGATCTGGTGGGTGCGGCCGGTTTCCAGCCGGCATTCCAGCGCGGTGTGCGCCCGGAAGCGCTCGCGCAGGCGGTAATGGGTGATCGCGTCCTTGCCGTCTTCGCGCACCGCCATCTTCAGGCGGTCGCGCGGATGACGGTCGATCGGCGCATCGGCGGTGCCGCCGGCCACCAGAGCGCCCATCACGATGGCCAGATACTGGCGGTGCACATCACGCGCGGCCAGCTGTTCGACCAGGGCCGTCTGCGCCTCCAGGGTGCGGGCGACCACCATCACGCCGCTGGTGTCCTTGTCGAGGCGATGCACGATGCCGGCGCGCGGCAGAACCGCCACCGACGGGTCGCGGTACAGCAGCGCATTGACCAGGGTGCCGCTGTGGTTGCCGGCACCCGGGTGGACCACCAGGCCGACCGGCTTGTTGATCACCAGCAGGTGCTCGTCCTCGAACAGCACGTCCAGCGGGATGTCCTCCGGCTGGGCATCGGTCTGGGTCTCCAGCACCACGTTCAGGGTCACCACCTCGCCACCGCGCAGCGGATCGCGCGGCCGCGCCTGGGCGCCATCGAGCAGGACGTCGCCGGCCTTGATCCATTCGGTCAGGCGTGAACGGGAGTACTCGGGGAACAGTTCGGCCACGACGGCGTCGAAACGCCGGCCGGCGGCGGTGTCGGGGACGATGGCCTGGCGGGCCGATTCGGAGGGTTGTTCAGACATGGCAGGGGGGTATCTTTGAAATTTTGGGGTCCCGGCGGTCGGTTTCAGTCGCAGGACAGGACACTAGGCTATCATCGACCCTTCGTATTCCAGACGCGTCCCGCCTTGACCCCATGATCCGACGCTCCGCCATGCTCTCCGCGCCCGTCCGCCTCACCGCCCTGCTGCTGGTGCTGGTCATCGCCGCCACCGGCTGCCATCGCGGCGCCAAGAAGGGTGATCGCCCCGACGAGGGGACGCCGGTCGAACAGCTGTACGAGAAGAGCCACACGCTGATGAAGGGGGGCAACTGGAGCGGCGCCGAAGCCAGCTTCCGTCGCCTGGTGGCCCAGTATCCCTACGGCCCGTACACCGAACAGGCGATGATCGAAACCGCCTACGCGCAGTACAAGGCCGGCAAGCACGACGATGCGGTGTCGAGCATCGACCGCTTCATCCGGACCTATCCGACCCATCGCAACATCGCCTACCTGTATTACCTGCGCGGCCTGGCCAACTCCAACCGCAATACGGTTTTCCTGCGTCGCGTATGGTCCCTGGACCCCAGCCGCCGCGATCTGTCCACGCCGCACCAGGCGTATTCGGACTTCAACATCGTCGTTGACCGCTACCCGAACAGCCGCTACGCCGCCGACGCCCGCCAGCGGATGATCGAGCTGCGTGACGTATTCGCCCAGCACGAGCTGGACAACGCGCTGTACTACATGCGCCGTGGCGCCTGGGTGTCGGCCGCTGGCCGCGCCAACTACCTGCTGGAAACCTATCCGCAGAGCGCCTTCCAGTACGACGCCGTGGCAGTCCTGGCCGACTCCTACACCCACCTGGGCAACAAGACCCTGGCCGACGATGCCCGGCGCGTGCTGGAGCTGAACCAGCCCGATCACCCGTGGCTGGCAGGCAACTGGCCGAAGTACCCCTGGATGATCCGCAAGCTCAACCCGTTCGCAGGCGAGAAGTCCGCCAGTACCGGCCAGCGCAACGCGCGGCTGGAAAAGAAGTAAGAAAAGGGCCCCGCAAGGGGCCCTTCCTTTTTGTGGGGCCCGCCATGACCGGGCCCTGCGGAGGCGCGGGCCTCAGCCCTTGTAGCCGTTGCTGATCGGATAGCGGCGTTCGCGGCCGAAGGCGCGACGGGAGACCTTCGGCCCCGGTGCGGCCTGGTGCCGCTTCCACTCGCTGATGCGCACCAGCCGCAGCACGCGGTCGACCACGGCCGCATCGTAACCGGCTGCAACGATCTCGGCGCGCGACTGCTCCTGGTCGACGTAGCGGTACAAAATGCCGTCCAGCACGTCATAGGCCGGCAGCGAATCCTGGTCCAGCTGGTTCTCGCGCAGTTCGGCCGACGGCGGGCGGCTGATCACGGCCGGCGGAATCACCGGCGCGCCCCCCACGGTATTGCGCCACTTCGACAGACCGAATACTTCGGTCTTGTACAGATCCTTCAACGGCGCGTAGCCGCCACACATGTCACCGTAGATGGTGGCGTAGCCGACCGCATACTCGCTCTTGTTGCCGGTGGTCAGCAGCAGGCCACCGAACTTGTTGGCCAGCGCCATCAGGATCACGCCGCGGCTGCGCGACTGCAGGTTCTCCTCGGTCACATCCGGGGTTGTGCCCTCGAACAGCGGCGCCAGCGATTCCATCAGGCCCTTGAACGCCGGCTCGATCGACACCGCTTCCAGCTTCACTCCCAACGCCTGGCACTGCTCTGCAGCCAGATCGTTGGACAGGCCTGCGGTATAGCGTGACGGCAGGCGCACGGCAGTCACGTTCTCGGCCCCCATCGCATCCACCGCCAGGGCCAGCACCAGGGCCGAATCGATGCCGCCGGACAGGCCCAGCCACACCTTCGTGAAACCATTCTTGCGGCAGTAATCCTGGATGCCACGGGTCACCGCGCGCCAGGCCAGGGCGTCCATGCTCTCGTCACCATCGTCCATCCAGACGTGCGGCATGAAGCGACGGCTGGCGCCGTCGTACTCCACCACCAGCCACTGGTCGACAAACGCAGCGGCAGCCGGGTGCACCGTACCGTCGCCATCGGCCACCACCGAAGCGCCGTCGAATACCAGTGCGTCCTGGCCACCGACAACATTGAGATACGCGATCGCCGCACCGCTCTCGCGGGTGCGCGCGGCCAGCACGGCATCGCGCTGGGCGTGCTTGCCGCGCTCGTAGGGCGAGGCATTGGGCACCACCACCAACTGCGCGCCAGCACGCACGGTATCGGCCAGCGGCTCAGCGAACCACAGGTCCTCGCAGATCAGCAGGCCCACCGGAATGCCGTCGACGTCGAACACGCAGCTGCCGCCATCAGGGTCGACGTCGAAGTAGCGGCGCTCGTCGAACACCGCGTAGTTGGGCAGCTCGCGCTTGCGATAGGTCTGTTCGACCCGGCCATCGCGCAGCACGCTGGCGGCGTTGTACACCACCGCGCCCGCCGCCTGCGGCCAGCCGACCACAGCGGTGATACCGCGGCAGGCAGCCGCAATGCGCGCGATCGCCTGCTCGCATTCGTACAGGAACCCCGGACGCAGCAGCAGGTCTTCCGGCGGATAGCCGCTGACCGCCAGCTCGGGGAACATCACCAGCCCGGCGCCATGCTCATCGCGCGCCTGGCCGATCATCTCGATGATGCGCTCGGTATTGCCGGCGACATCGCCGACCGGAAAATCGAACTGCGCCATCGCGATGCGGATCGAAGCCATGGAAGGTCCAGCCTGTGGTTGCAATGGCCCATTGTAACGCCGCACCGTGTGCCTGCCGGGCGGACCCTGCGGGTAGCGCCGGGCCATGCCCGGCGGATGACTGCGCGACGCCCAGACGCAGAAAAGCCGCCCGGAGGCGGCTTTTCCAAAGCAAGCCGAGCATGGGCTCGGCTCTACAGATCGTGCCGGCCGGAAGCCGGCAACAACCTTACTTCACCAGCTTGGCGATGGCAGCGCCCAGGTCGCCCGGCGAACGCACGGTGACGACGCCAGCCGCTTCCATGGCGGCGAACTTGCCTTCCGCCGTGCCCTTGCCGCCGGAGGCGATCGCACCGGCATGGCCCATGCGCTTGCCGGCCGGAGCCGAGGCACCGGCGATGAAACCGACGACCGGCTTCTTCACGTGGTTCTTGATGTATTCCGCACCGGCTTCCTCGGCGTCGCCACCGATCTCGCCGACCATGATGATGCCTTCGGTCTGCGGGTCTTCGTTGAACAGCTTCAGGCAGTCAACGAAGTTCAGGCCGTTGATCGGGTCGCCGCCGATGCCGATGCAGGTGGACTGCCCCAGGCCGACTTCGGTGGTCTGCTTGACCGCTTCATAGGTCAGCGTGCCCGAACGCGACACGATGCCGATCTTGCCGGGCTTGTGGATGTGGCCCGGCATGATGCCGATCTTGCACTCACCCGGGGTGATGACACCCGGGCAGTTCGGGCCGATCAGCACGGTGTCCGGGTAGGAACGGGTCAGCACGTTCTTGACGCGCAGCATGTCCAGCACCGGGATGCCTTCGGTGATGCAGACGATGACCTTGATGCCGGCAGCTGCGGCTTCCAGGATCGCGTCGGCCGCGAACGGCGGCGGCACGTAGATGACCGAAGCATTGGCGCCAGTGCTCTGCACGGCGTCGGCAACGGTGTTGAAGACCGGCAGGTCGATGTGGGTGGTGCCACCCTTGCCCGGGGTCACGCCGCCAACAACCTGGGTGCCGTACTCGATCATCTGAGTCGCGTGGAAGGTGCCCTGCTGGCCGGTGAAGCCCTGCACGATCACCTTGGTGTTCTTGTTAATCAAAACAGACATGGGAATTTCCTTCGGTGTCGTGGATCAGGCGGCGTTCTTGACCGCTTCAACGACTTTCTTGGCGCCGTCGTTGATGTTGTCAGCCGGGATGATGGCCATGCCGCTGTCACGCAGCAGCTGCTTGCCTTCTTCCACGTTGGTGCCTTCCAGGCGCACCACGACCGGCACCTTGACGCCCACTTCCTTCACGGCGGCGATGATGCCCTCGGCGATCATGTCGCAGCGGACGATGCCGCCGAAGATGTTGACGAAGATGCCTTCCACCTTGTCCGAGGACAGGATCAGCTTGAACGCTTCGATGACGCGCTGCTTGTTGGCACCGCCGCCCACGTCCAGGAAGTTCGCCGGCTCGCCGCCGTTGAGCTTGATGACGTCCATGGTCGCCATGGCCAGGCCGGCGCCGTTCACCATGCAGCCGATGTTGCCGTCCATGGTGACGTAGTTGATGTCCAGCTCCGAAGCGGTCACTTCGGTTTCATCTTCCTGGGACTTGTCGCGCATCGCGACCAGTTCCTTGTGGCGGAAGTTGGCGTTGTCGTCGCTGTTGAACTTGCCGTCCAGCGCGTACAGGTTGCCGTCGTCCAGGATCGCCAGCGGGTTGATCTCAACCAGCGCCAGGTCCTTTTCGTTGAAGATGCGGTACAGGTTCACCATGATGTTGGCGAACTGGCCGGCCTGCTTGGCGGTCAGGCCCATCTTGAAGCCGATGTCACGGCCGTGGTAACCCTGCACGCCCTCGACGAAGTCCACATTCAGGGTGTGGATCTTGTCCGGGGTCTCGGCAGCCACCTGCTCGATTTCCATGCCGCCTTCCGAGGAGGCGATGTAGCTGATGGTGCGGGTGCCGCGATCCACCAGGACCGACAGGTACAGTTCCTTGACGATCTCACCGGCGGTGGTCACCAGCACCAGGTTGATCGGCAGCTCGACGCCGGCGGTCTGGTAGGTGGCCATCTTGGTGCCGAGCATCTTGGCCGCTGCGGCCTTCACGTCATCGACGGTCTTGCAGAACTTGACGCCGCCAGCCTTGCCGCGGCCGCCAGCGTGGATCTGCGCCTTGACCATCCAGGGGCCCTGGCCCAGCGACTGGGCGACTTCAACCGCCTCGTCCGGAGTAGCCGCGACCTTGCCGGCCGGGACCGGGATGCCGTATTCGGCAAGCAGTTGTTTTGCCTGGTATTCGTGGAAATTCATGCGTCACCGTGGGAATAGGAACGACCGCACGCAATTCCTCAGGGCCTCCGGGGGAGGCACCGGCACGGACCGCGGCGGGCCCACTATTGTGGCCGAGCCGGCGCCGGGGCGCAAAGAAGTCTGTACGGACTACCGGATCCGGGCGGATTTCCGCCGTCATTCAGGCAGTTGCGGATCGCCGGCAGCCGCCCGGCCGCCCTCGCCACAGGCCGATTGCGCGACGCGGACCCGCGGCCGGGCATCGCCACGACCGTATACTGGGCATCTGCGTCCGCTCGGGCATGCCCGTCGCACAACCCAGATCCAGGCAGCCAGAAGGGGAGTTCCGGCGTGTCACCCAGTGCTTCATTGATCGACCGCATCGAATCGATTCCGCGGCGCGAGCTGTACTTCTTCGCCCTGTACCGGGTGCTGATCGCAGCCGTCATCGCCGCCCTGCTGTACAGCCCGTTGTCGATGATGGTCGGCGAGGCCCACCACCCGCGGCTGGCCTACACCGTCGGCGCGGCCTACCTGGCGTTGTCGCTGCTGGCCCTGGCGATCGGCCGCAACGAACGCTGGCTGCGGCCGATCGTGGTCACCGGCGTGCTGGTGGACATCATCGCCGCCATCCTGCTGGCCCACGCCCTGCCCGGCGCCAGTGCCGGCATCTCGATGTCGCTGCTGTTCAACATCGCCGCGGCCGCCACCCTGCTGCCGCTGAGCTGGGGTCTTGGGCTGGCCCTGGCGGCGAGCCTGGCAACGGTGGGCGAATACCTGTGGAAGCTGCTGGAGGGCGGCGACCCGACCCGCACCCTGGCCGAGCTGGCGATGTTCACGACCAGTTACCTGGCCCTGGCCTTCATCAGCTACCAGGTCGGCAGCCGCGCCCGCCGCAACCAGCAGCTGGCCAACCAGCGCGGTGACGAGGTGGCCAATCTGTTCCAGATCAACGAACTGATCATCCGCCGCATGCGCACCGGCGTGCTGGTGGTGGATGCCGACAGCCGCATCACGCTGGCCAACGAGGCTGCCTCGATGCTGCTCGGCGACAGCGACGGTGCGGGCGGAACCGGCCGCCTCGATCTGGCCAGCGTCGCACCCGAGCTGGCCCGTCGCCTGCAGCGCTGGCGCAACGGCTGGACCCAGGACGAACTGCCGCTGCAGCTCAACCCGGACCAGCCCGAAGTGCAACCGCGCTTCGCGCGCCTGCTGGCCGGCAGCGAACTGGCCCTGGTCTTCCTGGATGATTCCAGCGTGGTGTCGCGGCGCGCCGAGTCGCTCACCCTGTCGGCGATGGGCCGCTTCTCGGCCAGCCTGGCCCATGAGATCCGCAATCCGCTGGCGGCGATCAACTATGCCGTGCAGCTGCTGGAAGAAGGTACCGGCTTCAACGAAAGCGACCGCCGCCTGCTGCAGATCATCCGCCAGCAGTGCCAGCGCACCAACGGCATCGTCGAGAGCGTGCTGGGCCTGGCCCGGCGCGAACGTGCCACGCCGGAGAACGTGGATCTGGTCGCCTTCGTGCGCCGCTTCGTGCTGGAGTACAAGCAGGGCCAGACGCTGGAAACCGACAGCATCGAACCGATCGTCAGCGACACCTCGGTGCCGGCGCAGGTCGACACCCGCCACCTCTACCAGGTGCTGACCGTGCTGGTCCATAACGCCCTGAAGTACGGCCGCATCGGCCAGCAGCCGGCCCGCGTGCGGCTGCGTGTAGCCCGGCACGAACGCAGCGCGGTGATCGACGTGATGGACCGTGGCCCCGGCATTCCCGAAAGCGTGGCGGCGCAGCTGTTCCGGCCGTTCTTCACCACCTCCGAGCACGGCACCGGCCTGGGCTTGTACATCGCCCGCGAATTGTGCAGGGCCAACCAGGCACGGCTGGATTACATCCCGGTGCCAGCCGGCGGCTCGTGCTTCCGCTTGGTCCTGCCAGGTCCGCACACCCTGCTGCCCGATGGTTCCTGATTCTGTGCGTCAAACATTTGTCGCTTTCAGCCCCCTCGTTTATCTTTTCCGCCCATGAACGAAACCCGCAGCGCCCTCGTCGTCGACGACGAACGCGACATCCGCGAACTGCTGGTGCTGACGCTCGGCCGCATGGGGCTGCGCATCAGTACTGCAGCCAACCTCGCCGAAGCGCGCGAGCTGCTGGCCAGCAATCCTTATGACCTGTGCATCACCGACATGCGCCTGCCGGATGGCAACGGCATCGAGCTGGTCAGCGAGATCGCCCAGCACTACCCGCGCACACCGGTGGCGATGATCACCGCCTTCGGCAGCATGGATCTGGCAGTGGAAGCCCTGAAGGCGGGCGCCTTCGACTTCGTCAGCAAGCCGGTGGACATCGCCGTACTGCGCGGACTGGTCAAGCACGCGCTGGAATTGAACAACAGCGAGCGGCCCGTACCGGGCCCCGTCGCCGAACAGGGCGCCCGGCTGCTCGGCAATTCGCCGGCGATGGACGTGTTGCGTGCCACCATCGGCAAAGTCGCGCGCAGCCAGGCCCCGGTCTACATCCTCGGCGAATCCGGCGTCGGCAAGGAACTGGTCGCGCGGACCATCCACACCCAGGGGGCACGTGCTGCCGGGCCGTTCGTGCCGGTCAACTGCGGCGCGATTCCCGGCGAACTGATGGAGAGCGAGTTCTTCGGCCACCGCAAGGGCAGCTTCAGCGGCGCCCACGCCGACAAGCCCGGCCTGTTCCAGGCCGCCCATGGTGGCACCCTGTTCCTGGATGAGGTCGCCGAGCTGCCGCTGCAGATGCAGGTGAAGCTGTTGCGCGCGATCCAGGAGAAGTCGGTGCGCGCGGTGGGTGCGGCCAGCGAGGAACCGGTCGATGTGCGCATCCTGTCGGCCACCCACAAGGATCTGGCCGAGCTGGTCGAGGACGGCCGCTTCCGCCACGACCTGTACTACCGCATCAATGTGATCGAACTGAAGGTGCCGCCGCTGCGCGAACGCCGCCAGGATCTGCCGGAGCTGGCCGCTGCCGTGCTGGCACGGCTGGCCCGCAGCCACGGCCGCACCACGCCGCTGCTCGCGCCCTCGGCGCTGGAGGCACTGGCGCAGTACGCCTTCCCCGGCAACGTGCGCGAACTGGAGAACATCCTTGAGCGCGCGCTGGCCCTGGCCGAGGAAGACCGCATCGGTGTCGACGATCTGCGCCTGCCGCAACACGCCCCCCGCATGCCCGGCAACGGCACGGCCGCCGAAGCCGTGGTCGATCTGCAGCCGGGCAGTGCCGCCCTGCCCTCGTACATCGAACAGCTCGAACGCAGCGCCATCCAGCGCGCGCTGGAAGAAAACCGCTGGAACAAGACCCGTACCGCCGCGCAGCTGGGCATCACCTTCCGCGCGCTGCGCTACAAGCTGAAGAAGCTGGGCATGGAGTAAGGGCCGCAAGGCCCAGTGGTCGGATCCCTTTCCGCAGGAAAGGGCTCCGACCCCGTCAGCACAACCGCGTCAATCCTTGGTAACGCGGTTGATCTCGGCCAGGCTGGTCACGCCCGCCGCGACCTTCCTCAATGCCGACTGCCGCAGGTCATTGACCCCGATCGCCTGCGCGGCTTCGGCAATCTGCAGCGCATTGCCACCGGCCAGCACGATCGTGGCGATCTCGTCGGTCATCGGCATCACCTGGTAGATACCGGTGCGGCCCTTGTAACCCTCGGTGCATTCATCACAGCCCACCGCCTCATGCAGCTGGATGCCCTCATCCAGCTGGGCCTGGGTAAAACCCTCGGCCAGCAATGCATGCTCCGGCAGCTGCGCCGGGCGCTTGCAGTTCGGGCACAGCCGTCGCGCCAGACGCTGGGCGATCACCAGGGTCACCGAGCTGGTGATGTTGTACGGCGCGATGCCCATGTTCATCAGGCGCGCGATGGTCTGCGGCGCGTCGTTGGTATGCAGGGTGGACAGCACCATGTGGCCGGTCTGCGCGGCCTTGATGGCGATCTCGGCGGTCTCCAGGTCGCGGATTTCGCCGACCATGATGATGTCCGGATCCTGGCGCAGGAACGAGCGCAACGCAGCGGCGAACGTCATGCCGCGCTTGTTGTTCTGCTGCACCTGGTTGACGCCGGGCAGCCGGATTTCCACCGGGTCTTCCGCCGTGGAGATGTTGCGCGTCTCGTCGTTTAGAATGCCCAGCGCGGTATACAGCGACACCGTCTTGCCCGAACCGGTCGGCCCGGTCACCAGCACCATGCCGTATGGCTTGTGGATCGCATCCAGGAACAGCTTCTGCTGGTCGGGCTCATAGCCGAGCTTGTCGATGCCCAGCTTGGCGGCACTGCCGTCGAGGATACGCAGCACGACCTTCTCGCCGAACAGCGTCGGCAACGTGCTCACACGGAAATCGATCTGCTTGGACTTGGACAGGTTGAGCTTGATGCGGCCATCCTGCGGCACGCGCTTCTCGGCGATGTCCAGCTGTGCCATCACCTTCAGGCGCGCGGCGATGCGCTGGTTCAACTTCACCGGCGCGCGCGCGACCATCTTCAACAGCCCGTCGATGCGCAGGCGCACGCGGTAATCGTCTTCGTACGGCTCGAAATGGATGTCCGACGCGCCCTTGCGGATCGCATCGACCAGCACCTTGTTGACGAACTTCACCACCGGGGTGTCGTCGCCCTTGGCATCGATGCCGGAGTCGCCGCCCGCGCCATCCTCATCGCCCAGGCCCACGTCGAGGTTGGCCATCCCCTCATCGTCACCGCCCAGCGCGTCACCCAGCGTGTCGTGGCTGGCGTGCCACTGTTCCAGAGTGCGGCGGATCTGGTCCTCGTCGACCAGGATCGGCTCCACCACCAGGTTGGTGTGGAACTTGATCTCGTCCAGTGCGTGGGTCGGGTTGCTGGTGCCGACGAACAGCTTGCCGCCACGCTTGAACAGCGGCAGTACGTTGTGCTTGCGCAGCAGTTCCTCGCTGACCAGGCTCATCGCGTTCTGGCTGGCATCGAAGGTCGAGACGTCGAACAGCGGCATGCCGAACTCAACCGCATTGGCCGCGGCCAGCTGTGCTGCCCCCACCACCTTGTTCTGCGCGAACCACTGCGGCAGCGGCTGCCGCGCGGCGGCGGCCCGGGTCATGGCGTCGCGGGCGGTGGCCTCGTCCAGCGCACCATCCTGGACCAGGCGGCGCGCCAGCCCGGTGATGCCGACAAGGTTGGGGGATGAAACAACGCTCATGGGATTCCTCGTTACTCGTGCCCTGACGGCCGGAATTCAGTTTCAGAAACGGGTTGCCGGCCCATAGCGGCCAGGTAGCTCAGCAAACGCAGGGGTCCGTTTCCTCGCGCATCGGGCGCGAGCGCCTTCCAGTACTGGTCCGTCAGTTGCCGCGACGCCGTGGTATCCCCCAGCTGCCGCGCAGCGTGCTGCATTGCACCGAACAGATAATAGCCGGTGGCAGGGTCGGCCAGCAGCATCGGCGCATGCTCGCTGCCCAACAATCGCCGGCCTTCCGTGAGTACAGCGTGGTGGTCGTCGGTGGCCGCGGCGGCAACCAGGGCAAGGCTGGCGGACACGACGGGATCTGCCGGGGTGCAGTCCATCCAGTCGCGCTGCGCCCAGAGGGCCGCCCGCTGCGCTGCCGGCAGGAACGGGATCGTTTCTCCGGCCAGCACGAACAGCAGCCGGGTGGTTTCCATCGGAGATCCGTCCAGTTCGCAGCGCGCTGCCAGCCCACGCAGCGCCTGCGCACTCATCCAATCGGCATCCGCCACATCCGTGGGCGCCTCGCCCTGCAGGAAAGCTGCCACGGCCCGTGCGGTCGGACGTTTGTCATCCCGGCTGGACGCCGGTTGCGGCAGACCCGCCGCAGTAGCCGTCACCTGCCCCGTTGGCGGGGCGCTGACGATCCGCCAGGGGGCCGTCATCACCTGCTGGAAATCACGGGTGAACGCCCCCTGGAAACGTGCCACCGGGGCATTCAACTTCAAGGTCGGGAAGTAATCGGAATTGCGCGCGGCCGGATACAGAGGAACGAAGGCGCGCAGCGCTGCGTCATCCATGGACAGGGCGTTCTCCAGATCGGCCACCGAATGCACGCCGATCCGCGCCAGTTCCCCGCGCAGCTGCGGCTGTTGGAACAGGCTGCCCTTCATCGGCGGCAACGTGCCCTTCGGCGTCGCCACCAGGATCAGGTCGCCACGATTGGCCAGGTAAGCGCGCACATCGGAGAACTGTTCCAGCAGCCCCGCCAGTACCGAGCTGACCAGTTCGGGGGTGATCTCATACAGCTGCAGCCACTGCACGAACACGCCACCTTCGTTGAGCTGCTGTGGCACGAACGCATAGAACTCGTCGCTGAACAGCGCCGCCGTTCCACCCACCCAGGGATTGGACGGCTCGGAAATGATCAGATCGTACTTGCGCGGACTGGCGGCGAAATAGGACTTCGCATCGTCGATCACCACGTGCGAGCGCGGATCGTTGAAGGCGCGCTCGACACGCTCGCCGAACAGACGCGCGCCCTCCACCATGGCCGGCTCGATCTCCACCGTTTCCACGCGCCCGACGCGCTGGTCGCCCAACAGCGTGTGCGTGCTGAGCCCGGATCCGAAACCGATCACGCCGACGCGCTGGTAATCATCGCGCAGCGCCAACGGCAGAGCCGCCAGCAGGATCATGGTCGATTCGTCGCTGGTGGGTGCCTGTACCATCGACACGGCCATGCCTGCATCCACTTTGCCGTTGGTGGCGATGGCACGCATGCGGCCGATCGGCTGGGTGCTTTCATAGACCGCCACGGTGGCCGTCTGCCCATCGCGCGAGAACAGCATCGTGGCGGTATCCGCCAGACGGGCCGTGCCATGGCGGTACACCGACGAATTCAGCACCAGCGGATCGAAGCGGACCAGCACGACGGCCGCCACTACGCCAGCGACACCCAGCGCGCCAGCCTGCCACAGTGGCGAGCGCAGACGGCCCGGGGCCGCAAGCCGAAGGCGCTGCAGCAGCACCAGGCCCAGCACGATGTCGACCACTGCCGCGACCAGCAGCGCGTACTTCAGCCCCAGCAGCGGCATCAGCAGATGGATGGCCGCCAGCACACCGACGATCGCGCCGAGCGTATTGAACGCATAGGCCTGGCCGATCGCGCGCTCGCCCTGCCCGGCGCGCAGCAGCGCCAGGGTCAGCAGCGGCAGCGTCATGCCGGCGAAGAACGCCGCCGGGAACATCACCAGGCCGGCAATGGCGGCACTGGCCAAGTTGTACAGCACGTAACCATCCGCGCTGCGCACGATGACCCGCATCAGCCAGCCGACCCAATCGAAGGCCTGCGCATAGACGAACATCGAGGCCAGCGCCGCCAGCCCCATCCACACCTGCACCCAGCCTGCCACCCGCAGGGGCGACGGCATCCGGTCGGCGCGGCGGCGCAGCCACAGGCCACCGAAGGCGATGCCGAGGATGAACGCCGCCAGCATCAGCTCGAACGAATGCAGCGTGGTGCCGAGTGCGAGCGACAGCATGCGCACCCAGGTGATTTCGTAGACGAAGGACGACGCGCCGGTCGCTGCCGCGACCAGCAGCACCAGCCGCACCGGCACTGCAGTCTCCGGTCGTACGCCGCCGGCAGCCGGCGCGGCGGAGGCCACTACCGCAGGCGCGCTGCCGTCGCGGGCCAGTGGATAGACCAGGATGGCCACCACGATGTTGAGCAGGCCGGCACTGAGGACGGTGCCCGGCAGCCCTACCGCCGGCAGCAGCGCGTAGGTCGCCACCAGGGCGCCGGCGGCCGCGCCCAGGCTGTTGGAGAAATAGAGCCCGGCCAGCACCTCACCCTGCGACCCGGGCTGCAGGCGCATGTAACCCGCACTCATCAGCGGGAAGGTCGCGCCCAGCAGGATGCATTGCGGCAGCACCAGGGCCGTGGCCAGCGCCCAGCGCAGCGCCGTGGACGAGGTCCCCTCCATGCCCGGCATGAGGTGGGTGTACGCCCAACCGGTGACGCCCTGGAACAGCCCGTCGAAACCGATGCCCAGCACCCCGATCACCAGCTCGATGACCGCGTAGGCCAGCAGCGGCCGGCGCAGCAGCGCGCTGCGGCGGCTGACCAGCCACGCCCCCAGCGCCATGCCGCCCATGAACAGGATCAGCACCAGCGATTGCGCGTGCGAGGAATGCCCCAGGAACAGCCCCAGGTACTGCGTCCAGATGGACTGGTAGATCAGCCCGGCGAAGCCGGAGAGCACGAAGATCAGAAGCAGCCATGGGCCATGGCTGAATGAAGGACGGCGCATTGCGAACTCCCCAGTCGCACGGTCGATTTCAACAGAAGAACAAACTTCGCGGACTCAATGCAAGCGCGCGGCCAGACGGGATCCGGACAACCCGCAGCGCCCAAACGAAAACGGGGAGCCTGGGCTCCCCGTTTCCGTACGCGAGCAGCAAACGCCAGTTACTCGGCAGGTGCGGCCTCACCCTGGCACGAACCCGGGCGGTACTTCGAAGCGATGGAACCTTCGCAGGTCCACTTCGGGATGACGCCATTCGCCACGTTGCTGTCGTCGGCCTTCAGCGTGATGGTATCGCCATCGATGTCATCAGCAATGCCACGCGCGGTCGCGGTGATGGTCTTGGTGGTCGCATCCCATTCCAGCTTGTCGACATACTGGGTCTGCTGGAAATCCGGCTCCCAGGTGGCCGGCGGCAGGGCATTGTTGCTGGCCACGTATTCCGACACGTCGGTACGCAGCGAAGAAGCCGCAAGGATCACTTCCGAGACCTTGGCCTTCTTGGTGTAGTTCGAGTAAGCCGGCAGCGCGATGGCGGCCAGGATGGCGATGATCGCAACGACGATCATCAGTTCGATCAGGGTGAAGCCCTTCTGGTTCTTCATGGTGGTACGTCCCCAAGTAGTGGTGGTTGATTTTCCGGGTGCGGCAACCGGCCGGCCAGATGACCGGATGAGCAGGCTGCCTGTCCCCGCGGGTGGATCAACGCAGGTTGCGTGCCAATCTCCCATGGCCACGCCTCCCCCGATTTCCCCGCGCCAATGATGGCAGCTATTTCGCGGATGGGAACCCCCCTGCGCCGAATCTGCGATGGACGCGGCAATGTGACGCAGCGCGTCACCTTCCGCCTCGACGCGTCGAAAACCCTGCACGCCGTCACGTCGGTAGGCTCCCCGGACGGGTCTGAACCAGCTACCATCGCCGCTCAGGATGCCCGCCTGGGGATGGCGGGCCTGGGGAGCCAACATGTCTGTGAGTCGCAGTGCGATCAAGAAGGAGCCCGTGGCCCGCGCCACGATGGAGCTGCAGCCGTTTGTCTGGGAGGGGACCGACAAGCGGGGCATAAAGATGAAGGGCGAGCAGCTGGCGAAAAACGCCAACCTGCTGCGCGCCGAACTGCGCAGGCAGGGCATCAGCCCGGGCCAGGTCAAACCCAAGCCGAAGCCGCTGTTCGGTGCGGCCGGCAAGCCGGTCTCTCCGAAGGACATCGCGTTCTTCAGCCGGCAGATGGCCACCATGATGAAGTCCGGCGTGCCGATCGTGTCGGCGCTGGAGATCATCGGCAGCGGGCACAAGAACCCGCGCATGAAGAAGATGGTGGACACGATCCGCACCGACATCGAGGGCGGCTCGTCGCTGCACGAGGCCATCAGCAAGCATCCGGTGCAGTTCGATGAGCTCTACCGCAACCTGGTACGGGCCGGCGAAAGCGCCGGTGTGCTGGAGACCGTGCTGGACACCATCGCCTCCTACAAGGAAAACCTGGAGGCGCTGAAGGGCAAGATCAAGAAGGCGCTGTTCTACCCGGCCATGGTGCTGGTGGTGGCGTTCCTGGTCAGCACGATCCTGCTGGTCTGGGTGGTCCCGCAGTTCGAGGAAGTCTTCCAGAGCTTCGGTGCCGACCTGCCGGCATTCACCCAGATGGTGGTGAACCTGTCACGGTTCATGGTGTCGTGGTGGTGGCTGATCGCCATCGTCGCCATCGGCGCGGTGGTGGCGATCGCCATGACCTACCGGCGATCGGAGAAGATGCAGCACACCGTCGACCGGCTGATCCTGAAGGTGCCGGTCATCGGCCAGATCATGCACAACAGTGCGATCGCCCGCTTCTCCCGCACCACAGCGGTGACCTTCAAGGCCGGCGTGCCGCTGGTGGAGGCCCTAGGCATCGTCGCCGGCGCCACCGGCAACAAGGTCTACGGCGAGGCGGTGCTGCGCATGCGCGACGACGTTTCGGTCGGCTATCCGGTCAACATGGCGATGAAGCAGCTGAACCTGTTCCCGCACATGGTGATCCAGATGACCGGCATCGGCGAGGAGGCCGGCGCCCTTGACACCATGCTGTTCAAGGTCGCCGAATACTACGAGCAGGAGGTCAACAACGCCGTGGATGCCTTGAGCAGCCTGCTGGAACCGATGATCATGGTGTTCATTGGTACCATTGTCGGCGGCCTGGTCATTGCGATGTACCTGCCGATCTTCAAACTGGGCGCCGTCGTCGGATAAAAATACATGGCTTTTCTCGACCAGCACCCCGGCCTCGGCTACCCCGCCGCGGCCGGACTGGGACTGCTGCTGGGCAGTTTCCTCAATGTTGTCATCCTGCGCCTGCCCAAGCGGCTGGAATGGCAGTGGAAGCGCGATGCGCGCGAAGTGCTGGAGGAACCGGACTTCTACGAGCCGCCACCGCCGGGCATCGTGGTCGAGCCGTCGCACTGCCCGCACTGCAAGCACAAGCTGTCCTGGTACGAGAACATCCCGCTGTTCAGCTGGCTGATCCAGGGGGGCAAATGCCGCCACTGCAAGGCGCCGATCTCGCTGCAGTACCCGCTGGTGGAAGCGATGACCGCCCTGCTGGTGCTGGCCTGCGTGTGGCAGTTCGGCTTCGGCTGGCAGGGCTTCGGCGCCATCGTGCTGACCTGTTTCCTGATCGCGCTGTCCGGCATCGACCTGCGCACCCAGCTGCTGCCCGATCAGCTGACCCTGCCCCTGATGTGGCTGGGCCTGATCGGCAGCATCGACAATCTGTACATGCCCGCCAAGCCGGCCCTGGTCGGCGCGGCCGTGGGCTATCTGTCGCTGTGGACGGTCTGGTGGCTGTTCAAGCAGCTGACCGGCAAGGAGGGCATGGGCCATGGTGACTTCAAGCTGCTGGCGGCGCTCGGCGCCTGGTGCGGCCTGAAGGGCATCCTGCCGATCATCCTGCTGTCCTCGGTGATCGGCGCCATTGTCGGTTCGATCTGGCTCTACAGCCGGGGACGCGATCGCGCCACGCCGATTCCGTTCGGTCCGTACCTGGCCATCGCCGGCTGGTTGTTCTTCATGTGGGGCGAACCGTTGGTGGAGCGCTACCTGGCCCTGAGCGGCCTGCGCTGAGGGCCCCGCCGTGAGCCGCTACGTGGTCGGCCTGACCGGCGGCATCGCGGCCGGCAAGAGCGAAGTGACGCGGCGCTTCGAGGCGCTGGGCATCGTGGTGGCCGACGCCGATCTGGCCGCCCGCGCGGTGGTGGCCACCGGCAGCCCGGCGCTGGCCCGCATTGCCGACCGGTTCGGCACGGACATGCTGCTGGCAGATGGCAGCCTGGACCGGGCGCGCCTGCGCACCCATGTCTTCGCTGACCCGGCCGAACGGACGGCACTGGAAGCCATCACCCACCCCGCCATCCGCCTGTTGATGCAGCAGCAGTGCACGCAGGCGCCGAGCCCGTACGCCATTGCTGCGATTCCGCTGCTGACCGAGGTGGGCGGCCGCCAGGCCTATCCATGGCTCGACCGGATACTGCTGGTGGATGCACCCGAAGGCGTACAGCACGCCCGGCTGATGCAGCGCGATGGCATCGACGCCGCGCTGGCCGACCGGATGATCGCCGCCCAGGCCAGCCGCGCGCAGCGCCGGGCACTGGCCGATGACGTGGTGGTCAACGATGGGCAGCCGGACGACCTGCAGGCGCAGGTGGAGGCGCTGCACCACCGCTATCTGGCACTGGCCGCGAGCTGACCCGCCGGGCACGTGCCCGGCGTTGCAGAATCGTCGTGGCAGTGTCCCCGGCCATCACTGCAATGTGGCTGTCCCCCTGATTCTCTCGGCCTGCAGCTGCTGCTGCACGTGACACGTCAGTTCCCGCGCGGCCAGAATCAGGCCTTCCATCGCGCCCGGTGGCAGCACGTTCTGCTGGCCGCCCCGCGTGCGCGCGATGTGCGCGGCGTACATCACCCGGGTCAGGGTGCCGAGACCTTCGACGGCGCGCCTGAGATCGGCAGGCTGCACTGCGTCGGCGCTGACACCGCCGGCGTCGATTGGCGTCTGCTGGGCCGGCATATGGCCGTCGCAGCGGGACAGTACGTCCTCGACGCGCTGGGCGACGTCCGGAGACAACTGGCTGATCGAGTCACCGACCAGTTGATGCAGGTTGGGGTAGCGGATGCGATGCGACATGGCGATGCTCCTGGCAGCCGGCAAAGTGCGCGGACTGGCATCTTGGCCATCTGCACGTCCGGCAATCAGGAGGTAAAAGCGTCAACTGCCTGATGACTACCCGGAACCGTGAGATCGGACACGCAGCGGAAGCGGCAGAGCGTGCGCGCGCCGGGTGTCTGGCCGTGCAGAACAGATGCGTTCATGCCGTTAGCGACAGCGACGCCCTGGAAGAGGCGTCCCTGCAGGGCCGGGCCCTGCTCCGCAGGCAAAGGATCTGCTACAGCGGCCTGGGCGAGAACGTCAGCGTTGCGATCACGCCCCGCTCGCCCCCGGGGCGCACGCTGACCTGCCAGCCGTACAGGTCGCAGAGGCGGCTGACGATCGACAGGCCGATGCCGCCGCCCTGCGAATGGCCCGCGTGCGTACCGCGGTAACCGCGCTGGAACAGCTTGGCCGCATCTTCCTCGCTCAGGCCCGGACCACTGTCGGTGACCGAGACCGAGTTGGCCCCTACGTGCACGCGGACTTCGCCATCCTGCGAGTACTTCACCGCGTTGCCGATGAGGTTGCCCAGGGCCACCGAAAGCGCGGCCTCGGGCGCGTCGATCACCAGGTTGCGCTCGCCCTCCAGCGCCAGTTCCAGGGGCTTGCCCCCCAGCTGCGCACGGTGCGCGTCCAGCAGCTGCTCGGCCACGCGGGCAACATTGCTGGTGCCCTGCCCCCGCTCGTTCCGGGACAGCAGCAGCAAAGCGCCGATCAGATCACTGCACTGCTGCTCGGCACGCTGGATGCGCTGCAGGCGCTGCAGCACCTTTTCATCCAGGCCGGGACGGGTCAGCAGCAGCTCGGTGGCGCCGCGGATCACCGCCAGCGGCGTGCGCAGTTCGTGGCTGACGTCCGCATTGAACTCACGGTCGCGCTGCACCACTTCGGTCAATCGCGAGGAGTAGTCGTCCAGCGCCTGGGCCAGCTGGCCCACTTCGTCGTCGGGGAAGCGCGGCGCCAACGGCTCAGGCTCGCTGGTGCCACCCCGGTAGGCGCGCAGGCGGGCCGCCAGGTCCGATACCGGCTTCATCACCTTCGAGGCCGACCACCAGCCCAGCACCAGCGACAGCAGGCTGAATACCAGCACCGACAGCACCAGCGCACGGTTGAGCTGCTTGCTGCCGCGCATGCTGTCGGTCATGTCATAGGCCAGGAAGAACCACGCATCGTCGGCTTTGCGCACGGCAAGCTTGTAGGCGTACGGCTGCCCCTGTTCGTCGGTCCCGCTGAGGTTGTAGTTGCCGGTCTGCAGGTCAGCCCATTGCGGCCAGGACTCACGCGCCTTGTCGAACTTGTCCGCCGAATAGGCATACGCGCGGATCTGCTGTACCGGCACGGCCGGATTGCGTCCGGGGTGCTCGTAGAAGCGACGGGCGTATTCTTCAATGTTGTGGTTGATCACATCCTCGACCAGCTGGTTCTCCACCCGAATCCGGGCCCAGTTGGTGGCGAACGCGAACAGTGTTGTCAGGCAGAAGCCCAACAACACGAATGACACGATGATTCGACTGCGCAGGCGGCGCCGATACGGCGTGCGCCGGCGCTCCCCCTTGGTTGCCACGGGATCAGCTTTCCGGGGTGGCGATGCGGTATCCGATGCCATGGCGGGTCTGGATCAGCGGCACTTCGAACGGCTTGTCGACCACGGCACGCAGACCGTGGATATGGACGCGCAGCGAATCCGAGTCGGGCAGCTCCTCGCCCCACACGCGGGTTTCCAGTTCCTGGCGGGTGACCACGGCCGGCGCCGCTTCCATCAGCGCCTGCAGGATTTTCAGTGCGGTCGGGTTGAGCTGCAGCAGCTTGCCCTGGCGGCGCACTTCCAGCGTGTCCAGGTTGTACTCCAGGTCGCCGGTTTCCAGCACGCGGGTCTGCACCCCCTTGCCACGTCGGGACAGCGCGTTCAAACGCACTTCCACTTCCTGCAGCGCGAACGGCTTGATCAGGTAGTCGTCCGCACCGGAATCAAAACCCGCCAGCTTGTTGTCCAGCGAGTCACGAGCGGTCAGCATCAGCACCGGGGTCTGCTTGCGCGCTTCGTTGCGAAGCTTGCGGCAGACCTCGATTCCGTCCATTCCCGGCAGGTTGAGATCCAGCACGATCGCGTCGAACTCGTGCACTACGGCCAGATGCAGTCCGGTCACGCCATCGGCGGCGAAGTCCACGGTGTGGCCCCGGTCCTCGAGGTAGTCGCCCAGATTGGCCGCAATGTCGCTGTTGTCTTCGATTACCAGGATTCTCACTGTCACCTCTAGTTGACGAATTTTCCGACGCGCTGGGCCTGGCCCATATCACGCTGTGCCTTGTCCTTCTGCCGGGCGCGCTCGGCGACAGTCATGCACTGCGTCGTGTGCCGGTTCGAACCCGTGGCTTTCTCACGTTGGCATATTAGACGACTATCTTCACGTGACTGTGTCAAAACCGTGTTCACGACCTGCTGGTCGTTGATGACATCGGTTCGTACCCGTTCAGGCATCAGATCCCGGTTCGGG
Organism: Stenotrophomonas sp. STEN008; assembly: GCF_056760435.1. NCBI lineage: Bacteria > Pseudomonadati > Pseudomonadota > Gammaproteobacteria > Lysobacterales > Lysobacteraceae > Stenotrophomonas > Stenotrophomonas sp. STEN008. Next base: position 28,386 of record NZ_JBRRET010000029.1, read on the forward strand.
TACTGCTCCACGGCAGCGCGCAGGCGCACCAGCGCTTCGCGGACCCGGCTACGGTCGGCCATCGTCAGCTCGCTGTAGGTCTCGCCGTCGTTGAGTTCGACTTCGATGCGCTCGAGCTGCTGCTGCAGCGGCTTGCCGGAGGCAAAGACCTCGCCGCCCTGCTTGGATGCGGAGGCGGTGGCGGCCAGGGCCAATCCGGAGAACAGGAGCGCAGGCAAAAGGAGGGACTTCATGGCAAACGGATCCTTGTCTGAGTTGAGAGCCGACTGTATTCGCACCACCTTCACGCCAGCAAGTGCCACGCGTGGGGGCGGCGGACGGCCTAGCGGTTGCTGGCAGGGTTGAGATTGTTGAACGTGCGCTGGTCATTGATCAGCGCCTTGCCCTTTTCTTCGATGCGGCGACGTTCGGCGACAGTGAGGCAACGGCCCTTGGGCATGTTGCTGCCGGTGGTGCGCTGGTAGGTGCAGACCTGGCGGCTGTCGTCGTGCGCGCGGGCGAGCAGCTGGTTGACCCGCTCCTGGTCGTTGAACACCTGCGCCTGTACCTGCGGCGGCAGCTCATCGACCCGCTGCCGGTCCCCCATGCGCTGGGTGATGCGGGCCAGCGCCTGCTGGATCTGGCTGCGGTCATCGGCGCTCAGTTCGGCGTACTCCGGCGCCTGCAGCGCCTTCTCGACCTGTTGGATCTGGCCGGCAACCGGAGCCTGGCGATCCATCTGCAGGGCGCTCTTCTCTGTCTTGGCGACAGCAGCGCCCGACAGGCACAGCAACAACGCGATCATCGTGATGCGGTACATCGCCTACCTCCCGGTCCATCGGAACGAAGGCCCAACTCTACGAGCGCCCCTGGGTCGCCACAAGTGGCGCGTGGCCTACGGACGCGCATAAAAAAGGCCCAGGCGGTGCACCCGCCTGGGCCTGAAGTCGTATCCCGATACCGATCCTGCTGAGAGGCAGAGCTGCGGTTCGCTGAAGCCTACGCCCGCACCGATTAAAGGCATGTTAAAGCAGCGTCTCGCCACCCGAAGAGAATCTCAACTTACTGAAAAATCAGGATTTTTTCAGCTTCTCGACGTGCTCGATGATGCGCATGGCCACGTCCACCCCGCAGGCTGCCTCGATGCCTTCCAGGCCCGGGGTCGAGTTGACCTCCAGCACCAGCGGGCCCCGCTGCGAGCGGATCAGGTCGACGCCGCAGACCGACAACCCCAGTGCCTTGGCCGAGCGCACCGCGACCTGCTGTTCGGCGCGGCTGGCCTTGGCCGCCACGGCGGTGCCGCCGGCGTGCAGGTTGGAGCGGAAGTCGCCTTCGGGTGCCTGCCGCTGCATCGAGGCCACCACCTGGTCGCCGACCACGAAACAGCGCAGATCGGCCCCCTTGGCCTCACCGATGAACTCCTGCATGAGGAAGTTGGCATACAGGCCACGCAGCGCCTCGACGATCCCGCGCGAGGCACTGGCCTTTTCGGTCAGGATCACGCCGCGCCCCTGCGTTCCTTCGTTGAGCTTCACCACATGCGGCGGCGGCCCCAGCATCGACAGCAGATCGACGGTGTCATCGGGGTTGTCGCCGAACACCGTGACCGGCATGTCGATGCCTTTGGCCGCCAGCAGCTGATGCGCGCGCAGCTTGTCGCGCGAGCGCAGGATCGCGTCGGACGGATTGGGCGTACGCGCGCCCATCAGCTCGAACTGGCGCAGGACCGCAGTGCCATATCGCGTGATCGACGCACCGATGCGCGGAATGACCATGTCCACACCGGTCATCGGCCGCCCTTTGTAGTGCATCGAGAATCCGTCGGCAGCGATGCGCATGTAGCAGCGCAGCGGATCGAGGATGCGCACCGTGTGGCCGCGCGCACGCCCCGCTTCGACCAGCCGGCGGGTGGAATACAGGGAGCTGTTGCGGGACAGGATGGCGAGCTTCATCGCGGCGGGATCGATCGGCAGGCGCGCAGCATAGCGCGGCCGTGTGGCGGGCGGATGATGCCTCGCGGTTGCCGGGACAGGGGGCCACGGCCCAGCCAGCCGCAGCCCCCCCCCCCCGTTTGCGGGGGGGGGGGGGCTGCCGCGTGCTATCGGCCCGTATTGATCCGTGCAACGACCTCCCGCACTCTCTTGGTGTAGGCCCCCACAAGCTGCCTGGACTGCTCCGGCGTGACGGCCTTGCCGACGTGGCCAGGCTGTGCGGCATAGTCCCGCTGGAAATCGCACATTTCCACGGATACCGCGCTGCTGACGTCGTCCTGCGCAACAGAGGGCGCACCGGTACTGCCATCCGCATTGACGTTGATCATGAACGCGCGGTCGCCCGTGTAGCCGCCGAAGCTGTTCTTCGCGTTGACCATCCCGCAGACAATCGTACCGTCGAACATCGCAAACGCCTGACGGATGACGATCTTTGCCGAGTCAGGATCCTTCAGCGCCCGACGGACCCCCGCCTCCGCTATGGCCCGATCAGCCTCGACCTTCTGCTTTCTTGCATCTTCTTCGGTCGGCGTGCACGCCGCCGCAATACCCATCAACGCAACCGCAAGAATCCGATTCCGCATTCCCCCCCCTGCCACTGGCTTGAATGTTGCCGCACTTTACCGGCTTATCGCCCCGCCAGACCATCGGCAAGCACGGGAAGCGCCCACGCTTCACCGACTCACAGAGCCGGCAGGCACAGAAAGATGCAAAAGGGGAAACATCCAGGTTCGCGGCCGATCCGGAAAACACACGCATCGTTGCGGAAGATGGAGCGGGCGAAGGGAATCGAACCCTCGTCAGTAGCTTGGGAAGCTACAGCTCTACCATTGAGCTACGCCCGCGTCGCGTGGTGAAAGTCTATGCGGTCGGGCCGGTGTTGCGCAATGGTGGCCACCGCATGCGCCGGGCATGGCCCGACGCTGCCATGCAGCCTTCCCAGGCCCTTGCGGGGCCTGGGAAGGTGCGTTCGTCAGAAACTGCCGCTGAAGCTGGCAAACAGCGTCGCGTCACGTGCACGCTTCTGCGCGGTGGAGGTGCTCAGGCCGATGTTGCTCTGCAGCCCGAACAGCTCCGTGCGGGCGCCCAGCACCACGGTGGCGTAGTCCTTGTCGAACTTCAGGCCCGGCACGCGGTAGCTGCCCAGCTCCGGCAGGGACTGCAGCCAGGCGCTGGCCTGCTTGGTGTCTTCGAACTCGTGGTCGTAGGTGGCCTGCACGTAGGGCTTGAAGGTGCCGCCATCGAAGCGCGCCTGCCAGCCGATGCGACCGACAGTGGAGTCCAGCTCCTGGTTGTTGTAACCCAGCGCAGTGGCCAGCGTGCCGGCGTCGGCGCTCTCGGTATAGCCGTCGATCTTCACCTTCTGCCAGATCACGGCAGCCACCGGACCGTGGCGGAAGCCGCCCTCGGTGCCGAACTCGTACCCCGCATTGATGGCGGCGGTGAGATTGCTGCCATCTGCCGAACCGCCATGCTCACGGGTGGCCGGACCCAGCTGCACCTTGCGGGTCACGTCGTAGTCGAGCCAGCTGTAGCTGACCTGCCCGTTGACCCAGGCACGCTCGCCGTACCAGCCAGCGAACAGGCCCAGCGTGGTGTCGGACTGGGTGTAATCGCCGCGGCTGTTGCCGAAATCGGCATCCATGCGTCCATATCCACCGAAGCCGCCAAAGACCATGCCGTCACGCGACCAGTCGACACCGAACAGGCCGGCCGGCGCCAGGCCGTCGTAGAGATCGGCGTGGTCATAACGCTGCATGTCGCCGCGCACACCGCCCCACCACGACAGGCCGTCAGCCGGACGACCGCCCAGATGCATGCCGACCTGGTCGGCGCGCGAACGGCCGATGGTCTGCGCCGAATGGCTGAGCACCTGCTGCAGGCGCGGGCCTTCCAGCACGGATACCGCGTACTGGCCCAGCAGTGCATGGCCTGCCGTGGTCGGATGCACGCCGTCGGCGAACAGGTAGGTCTTCGCGGCATCCGGGCTGACGTAGGACGTCGGGTTGCAGCCGATGATGCTCTGCGTCGAATTGGCCGGGTCGATGGTGCAGGCCGTGCTGGTGACGTTGGTGAAACCGTACATGGCCGGATTGGCGGCCACTTCACTGAGCACCGTGAAGGTATCCAGCGGGATGAATTCGATGCCCGCCTGCTTCAGCCCGCCATACAGGGCGTTGTTGTAGCCGGCCGACAGCGCGGTGGCGGCGGCGGCATTGGGGCCACGGAAGGACGGCGTCAGGCCGACGTTGGGCAGGTTCGGCACCAGCACATACTGGGCGCCCGCCTGCTTCAGCGCCCCGACCAGGGCGATCTGGTCGGTGACGGCCGCGCCGATGATGGCCTGCGCCTGTGTCGGCGCCGTAGCGGCCGCGAACAGGTCGTTGGCACCGCCCCAGACAGTGTACAGCGCGTTGGCATCGGCTTTGCCGCCATTTGCGGCCAGGTAGCGGGTGAGTTGCGTCTTCAGCGACGGAATGGGCCCCAGGGCACCAGTGACCTCCACCGACACGCGCGCACCGCCGACGGCGTAGTTGTCGCCGTTCTGGCCGTTGCCGTTGGGCGTACCGTTCAGGCCGTAGTAGTTGGCGACCTGCTGCGACCAGACCCAGCCCGGATTGGTGGTGAACTGACCGGTGACCGGCTGTGTTGCCGGGGGCAGCAGCGGCCGGAAATAGCCCGCGTCGGTCAGGCTGTCGCCGAAGAACACCGCGTGCGAGTAAGGGGATTCGCCTGCCATGGCCGGAACCGCGGCCAGTGCGATCGCGGCCGCCATCAGGGAGCGGATCGGGCGTTTGCTGAGCAGCATGTAAAGAACTCCTGTGGGGACGTCATTGAGGATCCGGCGTGCGTACGCCGGCGCACGGTGAATGGTTTCACCGCACCGACGATTGCTCACGCTGCGCCGCCGCATGAATTGCCGAGCAGCCCGCCAATCGCAGGCTGCGCCGATGCGGGCGCCGTGCGGAGGAACGGATGGTTTCCGTCCTGACGGGCCATACGCGACAATGCCGCCATGAACATCCAGCTCAACGGCGAACCCCGCACCCTGCACGCTTCGGCAACCCTTCATGACCTGCTCGAGGCCGAGCAGCTGCTGCAGCGCCGGGTGGCGGTCGAGGTCAATGGCGAGATCGTCAGCCGCAGCCGCCATGGCGAGCACCGCCTTGCCGAAGGTGACGTAGTGGAGATCGTGCACGCCCTGGGTGGGGGTTGAGGCACGACGCCCACGCTGCGCGCTCGCCGGGCATGGCCCGGCGCTGCCCCTGCGCCTGCCTCCCGGCGGCATCGAAGTGACGACCCCATCTTCAGGCGGATAAGCGATAATCGCGCCATGAACGTTCATGTCTCCCCCGATTCGCTGGTGATCGCCGGCAAGACCTACGGCTCGCGGCTGCTCACCGGCACCGGCAAGTTCAAGGATCTGGAAGAAACCCGCCTGGCCACCGAGGCCGCTGGCGCCCAGATCGTCACCGTGGCCATCCGCCGCACCAACATCGGGCAGAACCCCGGCGAGCCGAACCTGCTGGACGTGCTGCCGCCGGAGCGCTTCACCATCCTGCCCAACACCGCCGGCTGCTACACCGCCGAAGACGCGGTGCGCACGTGCCGCCTGGCCCGTGAACTGCTGGACGGCCACAACCTGACCAAGCTGGAAGTGCTGGGCGACCAGAAGACCCTGTACCCGGACGTGATGCAGACCCTCAAGGCCGCCGAACAGCTGGTCAAGGATGGCTTCGAGGTCATGGTCTACACCTCCGACGACCCGATCCTGGCCAAGCGCCTGGAAGAGATCGGCTGCGCTGCGGTGATGCCGCTGGCCGCGCCGATCGGTTCGGGCCTGGGCATCCAGAACAAGTACAACCTGCTGCAGATCATCGAAGACGCCCGGGTGCCGATCATCGTCGATGCCGGCGTCGGTACGGCATCGGATGCGGCGATCGCGATGGAGCTGGGCTGCGATGGCGTGCTCATGAACACGGCCATTGCCGGCGCGCGCAGCCCGGTGCTGATGGCCAGCGCGATGCGCAAGGCGGTCGAAGCCGGCCGTGAGGCGTTCCTGGCCGGGCGCATCCCGCGCAAGCGCTACGCCAGCGCGTCGTCGCCGGTGGATGGGTTGATCGGCTGATGACCAATCCTTTCGACAGCGCTGGGTCCAAGGCCCCGCCCAAGCCGTTCACCGTCAGCGAGGGGCGCCGCGAGGTGCGCAGTTTCGTGCTGCGCCAGGGCCGCTTCACGCCTGCCCAGCAGCGCGCGTTCGACGAACGCTGGCCGCGCTTCGGCCTGGATTACAGCGGCCAGCCGCGCGACCTGGACGCCACCTTCGGTCGCCCGGCGCACAAGGTGCTGGAGATCGGCTTCGGCAACGGCGCTGCACTGCGCTTTGCTGCCCAGCATGACCCGTCGCGCGACTACATCGGCATCGAAGTGCACGCGCCCGGTGTCGGCCGCCTTCTGAACGCCCTGGCCGACGACAACGCCGACCACGTGCGCCTGTACCACCATGACGCGGTGGAAGTACTGCAGAACGAGATCGCCGATGGCGCGCTCGATGAAGTGCGCATCTACTTCCCGGACCCGTGGCACAAGAAGCGCCACAACAAGCGCCGCCTGCTGCAGCCGGCCTTCGCAGAGCTGCTGGTGCGCAAGCTGCGTGCGGGCGGCCGCCTGCACTGCGCCACCGACTGGGAAGACTACGCCGAACAGATGTGGGACGTGCTCGATGCGACCGCCGGCCTGGTCAACCGGGCCGGTCCGCGGGGCAGCGTGCCGCGCCCGGAATGGCGGCCGCAGACCCACTTCGAGACCCGCGGCCAGAAGCTCGGCCATGGCGTCTGGGACCTGTTGTACGACCGCACCTGACGATCGCCCGAGGACGCCGCGCCCCACATGGATACCGCGCTGACGCTGACCAACGACATGAAGCTCGTACTCGGGCTGGTCGGCTTCACGATGGCGATGTTCCTGTTCGAGCGGATCCGCGCCGACGTCGTCGCGCTGGTGGTGCTGGTGGTACTGGGTGTGACCGGCCTGATCGCCCCGGAGGAAATCTTCGGCGGCTTCTCCGGCAACGCGGTGATGAGCATCATCGCCACCACCATCCTCGGTGCGGGCCTTGACCGCACCGGCGCACTGAACCGGCTCGCGGCCTGGCTGCTGCGACGCGGACATGGCATCGAGCAGCGCCTGCTGATGATGACCACGGCCATCGCCGGCCTGAACTCGTCCTTCATGCAGAACCCGTCGGTGATGGCGCTGTACCTGCCGGTCGCCTCGCGGTTGGCGGCACGTACCGGGCTGACCATGCAGCGGCTGCTGCTGCCGATCTCGGCGGCGATCGTGATGGGCGGTGCGCTGACCATGGTCGGCAACTCGCCGCTGATCCTGCTGAACGACCTGCTGGCCTCGGCCAACAACAACCTGCCCTCCGGCCTGGCCAGCATCGAGCCGCTGCGCATGTTCGCGCCGCTGCCGATCGGCGTGGCGCTGCTGATCGCCTCGCTGCTGTACTTCCGCTATTACGGCGACCGCAAGCTGATCGAGGAAGAGACCCTGGTCAACGATGGGGTCACCCCGGCCCGTACCGAGAGCTACTTCGCCAAGACCTACGGCATCGAAGGCGATGTGTTCGAACTGGTGGTCACCGCCGAAAGCCCGCTGGTCGGCATGACCCTGGGCGAGGCCGAGAGCCTGCATGACGCGCCGCTGCTGCTGGCGCTGAAGACCGGCAACGATACGCGGCTGGCGCCACCGGCGGAAATGCGCATCTGGGTGGGCAGTGTGCTGGGCGCGATGGGTCCGCGCGAGCAGATCGGCGATTTCGCCCAGAACCAGTTCCTGCGCATGTCCTCGCGGCTGAAGCACCTGGGCGACCTGTTCAATCCCAGCCGCGCCGGCATTTCCGAGGCGGTGGTGCCGCCGACCTCGAACGTGATCGGCAAGAGTGCGGCCGACCTGCGCCTGCGCAAGGAGCGCGGCATCAGCCTGCTGGCGATCAACCGCGACAAACAGGTGATCCGCGAGGACGTGCGCGACGTGCAGCTGCGCGCTGGCGACATGCTGGTCTTCCACAGCATCTGGACCGACCTGGCGCAGGCCGCCAAGAGCCGTGACTTCGTGGTGGTCACCGACTACCCGACCGGCGAACAGCGCCCGCACAAGTTCAAGATCGCCATGGCGATCTTCGCGCTGACGATCCTGATCGCGCTGACCAGCAAGCTTCCGGTAGCGCTGACCCTGATGACCGGCGTGGCCGGCATGCTGCTGACGGGCGTGCTGCGGATGGACGAGGCCTATGCCTCGATCAACTGGAAAACCGTGTTCATGATGGCCGGACTGATCCCGCTCGGCTGGGCAATGGACTCCAGCGGCGCGGCGGCCTGGGTCGCCGGCCATACCATCGACAAGCTCCCCACCGGCATACCGGTGTGGGTGCTGGAACTGGCCCTGGCGCTGCTGACAACGGTGTTCTCGCTGGTGATCAGCCATGTCGGCGCAACCATCGTGATGGTGCCCATCGCGGTGAATCTGGCGCTGGCGGCGGGTGGCAACCCCACCGCGTTCGCACTGATCGTGGCGCTGTCGGCCTCCAACAATCTGATGACGGCCTCCAATCCGGTCATCTCGATGATCACCGGCCCGGCCAACTACACCCCGCGCGAGATGTGGCGGGTCGGCGGACCGTTGTCGCTGATCTACACCTGTGTGGTGGTGCTGATGATCAACCTGATGTTCTGAGGGTCGGGTTCATCGGCAGGGCTGCGCCCTGCACCCGCAGAAGCAACGTCAACACCAACGCCAAAGGCAGGCACTCCGCCTTCGACAGATCGGTAGCGTCGAGCCATGCTCGACTGCATCTGGCCTCAGGCCAGGTAGACCTGCCCATCACGCACGTCCACCGGCACCGCGCGCAGGCGGTCGCCCTTGCAGGGGCCGGCGATGCAGTCACCGCTGTCCAGCGCGAACGAGGCGCCGTGGGCGGCGCAGACCAGATGCCCCTCGCGGCTCTTCAGGAACTGCCCCGGCGCCCAGTCCAGGCGACGGCCGGCATGCGGGCAGATGTTCAGGAAGGCGCGCACCTGTGCGCCGTCGCGATACAGCAGCAACGACTCGGCATCGCCCTCGACCACTGCTTCGACCTCGGCAAACGCACCATCGGCAATGGCATCAAGGGCGATCAGGGCAACAGCGGCAGTCATGGCGAAGGCTCGGACAGTAAAGAAGCATTGTCGCATGCCTGCTCAGGTGACTGGCTGCAGGATGAACACAAGTCATTGATTCGTAATAAGCACAGGCTATATTTAACGAGTTTTTCACTCAATGACAGTGCGGGCTCCCGATACTCTGGTTTCGCTGATTTCCCAGCCTATCGAGCCGCCATGTTCAATCGCGATTCCGCCTTCAACCAGTTCCGCACCCTGTTCGCGCCGCGCAAGCCGCGTCACCCGCTGGTGCGCGTTGCCGTGGGCCTGCTCGGCCTGGCGATCCTGGCCGCGATGGTGTTCATCGGCGTGTTCGTCGGTGCGGCGATGATCCTGGTCGGCCTGGCGTGGAAGCTGCTGGCCTCGCGCAAGGCGGGTGCAGCCCGACCGGCCGACCCGACCGTGGTCGAGGGCGAGTACCGGGTGGTGCGCAAGCCGGTGCTGCCGGCCTCGCGCTGAGCCCTGCCGGCCGGCGTGCCCGCTGACGGCGGGCGCCATGCGTTCTAGACTGCGGGCATTCCCTTCCTGGATGCCCGCATGTCCGACGTTTCCGATGTGATCCCTGCACCTGCCACGCCGCGTGTTCCGGTGGTGGGCGGTGGCAGCTTCCCCGTGCACCGCGTCTACTGCGTGGGTCGCAACTTTGCCGACCATGCGCGCGAAATGGGAGCCGCGGTGCCGGCGGCCGACGACCGCGGCCGGCCGATGTTCTTCAGCAAGCCTGCCGATGCGCTGGTGGTCGGCCATGACGATGCCATCCCCTATCCGCCCGCGACGGCCAACCTGCATCACGAAGTGGAGCTGGTGGTGGCCATCGGCCGTGATGCCCCGGCCGGCGAGCTTCCCGTGGCCGATGCCGAAGCGCTGGTGTACGGCTATGCCGTCGGCCTGGACCTGACCCGCCGCGATCTGCAGGCGGCCGCCAAGGAGAAGGGCCATCCCTGGGATGCCGCCAAGGGCTTTGATGCCTCCGCACCGATCAGCGAGATCGTGCATGCCGGCGAAGTGGGCGATCTTGCGGCGCTGAACCTGTCGCTGGAAGTCAACGGCGAAGTGCGCCAGCAGGCCCTGCTGGACCAGATGATCTGGAACGTGCCGGAAATCCTGCACGAGTTGTCCAAGCTGTGGCAGCTGCGCGCCGGTGACCTGGTGTTCATGGGCACGCCGTCCGGAGTGGCCGCACTGAAGCCGGGCGACCGTTTCAGCGCGCGCCTGGAAAACGTGGCCGAGCGCCACGGCGTGATCGCCGGCTGACACCACCTGCGCTACTCTGCGCGCTGTCCACATCCCCCACAGGAGAAAACACATGGGAGTGCTCACCGAATTCAAGGAATTCGCGATGCGCGGCAACGTCATCGACCTCGCCGTCGGCGTGGTGATCGGCGCCGCCTTCGGCAAGATCGTCACTGCACTGGTCGAGAAGATCATCATGCCGCCGCTGGGCCTGCTGATCGGCAAGGTGGACTTCTCGCAGCTGGCGTGGACGCTGTCGCCGGCACGCATCGGGCCGGACGGCAAGGAGATTCCGGCGGTGGTGATCGGCTACGGTGACTTCATCAACACCCTGATCCAGTTCGTGATCGTGGCGTTCGCCATTTTCCTGGTGATCAAGGTCATCAACCGTCTGTCGCGCAAGAAGGAAGCCGCTCCCGCCGCCCCGGCCGAGGAAGTGGTGCTGCTGCGCGAGATCCGCGACAGCCTGAAGAAATAAGGCGTAGCGCCGGGCCGTACCCGGCGAGGCTGCCGCATGTGAAAGCCCCGCTCCGGCGGGGCTTTCGCTTTGCCGGACGTGGCGGAAAACAGCGTTCGCTCCGGACATGACCTCCCGCCCATGCGCGCGTCTGAACGACTGTTAAGCTCCAAGGCTTGGTCCCTTCCCGGAGTTGTCCATGCGTCGCCGCGTCCTTGCCATCGCATCCTCCCTTGCCCTGCTGGCCGCCCCGGCCTTCGCGGCACCGCGCGCCACCACCCTGCCCCCGGCGTCGCTGGCCACGGCCGCGCAGCTGCGCGATCAGGCCCTGGCCGATGACACCGGCTGGAAGGTGGTCGAGTCGCTGACCACCGAAATCGGTCCACGCATCGCCGGCAGCGAAGCCGACGCGCGTGCGGTCGCCTGGGCCGAAGCCAAGTTCAAGGCCCTGGGTTTCGACAAGGTCTGGAAAGAACCGGTGACCTTCCCGAAGTGGGAGCGCCGCAGCGAACACGCCGCCGTGACCGGCAGGAACCCGCAGCCGCTGCAGATCACCGCACTGGGTGGCAGCCCGGGCGGTACCGTTGAAGCAGAGGTCGTGCGCTTCGCCGACCTGGCCGCGCTGCAGGCTGCGCCCGCCGGTTCATTGAAGGGCAAGATCGCCTTCGTCGATTACCAGATGCTGCCGTTCCGCGATGGCCGCGACTACGGCCGTGGTGGCGCGATCCGCAGCAAGGGACCGTCCGAAGCGATCCGCAAGGGCGCCGTCGGCTTCCTGATGCGCTCGGCCGGCACCGATTCGCATCGCGTACCGCACACCGGCATCACCCGATTCGATGACGGCCTGACCCCGGTACCGTCCGCGGCCCTGTCGGTGCCCGATGCCGACCAGCTGGCACGCCTGCTGGCACGTGGCAGCACCACGGTGAAGGTCGCGCTGGACTGCGGCTGGGACGGTACGGCGACCTCCTACAACGTGATCGGCGAGATCACTGGCCGCACCCTGCCCAAGGAAGTCGTGGTGATCGGTGGCCATCTGGATTCGTGGGATCTGGGCACCGGTGCCGTCGATGACGGCGCGGGCGTCGGCATCACCATGGCCGCGGGGCATCTGATCGGCCAGCTCAAGCAGGCCCCCAAGCGCACGATCCGGGTGATCGCGTTCGCCAACGAAGAGCAGGGGCTGTACGGCGGCAAGGCTTACGCCGAAGCACATGCAAAGGACGTGGCGCTGCACCAGCTGGCTGCCGAGAGCGATTTCGGTGCCGGCCGCATCTATGCGTTCAATACCGGCTCGCCAAACCCGGAAGGCTCGCGCGAAGCGACCCGGCAGATCGCCGAGGTGATGAAGCCGCTGGGCATCGAGTACGCAGCCGACAAGGGCGGCCCGGGTCCGGATATCGGTCCGCTGGCGGCCAAGGGTGGCGCCTGGGCGTGGCTGGCACAGGATGGTTCGGACTACTTCCACCTGCACCACACCGCCGACGACACGCTGGACAAGATCGACCCGAAGGCGCTGGCGCAGAATGTGGCGGCGTACACCGTATTTGCCTATCTGGCCGCAGAGGCTGACGGCAACTTCGGCAGTGAAGCCAAAGCGACCACACCGCCGAACGAGTGGGGGAGTCGCGCCGGGCCATGCCCGGCGAGCGCAGCGGGAAAGGAGGTGCGGACCAAGGTCCGCACCCACCAGGCTGGGTCACCCCATCTGCCCGGACAGTTACCGTTCCCACGCGCAGGTGTTGCGAACACCAAGCCGGTGCGGATCGAACAGGGGATCCGTCCCCAAGCGACGGTGGTGCTCGTAATCGCGCAGCGCAGCCAGCGCCGGCCTCTGCAGCAGCAGGATGGCGAGGATGTTCAACCAGCTCATCAGGCCCACGCCGATATCCCCCAGCGACCAGGCGACCGTGGCACTGTTCAGCGCCGAGTAGCCGGTGGCCAGCAGGAACAGCAGCTGGAACCCGCCCATCACCCACGGCATCGGGCGGTCCCGGCACAGGTAACTGATGTTGGTCTCGGCCATGTAGTACAGCGCCAGGATGGTGGTGAACGCAAAGGGCAGGATGGCCAACGCCACGAATGAACGGCCGAAGCCCGGCAGTGCCGATTCCACCGCGTGCTGCACGAAACGCGGTCCGGCCTCGACGCCCGGCAGATTGCCCAGCAGCAGGCGCGCATCATCTGGAATGCCGTTCACCGCCGGGTCGTAGACGTTGTACAGGCCGGTAGACAGAATGAGGAAGGCGGTCGCACTGCACACCACCATCGTGTCGATATAGACCGAGAACGACTGCACCAGGCCCTGCTTGACCGGATGGGAGACCTCCGCTGCGGCCGCCGGGTGCGCACCACTGCCCATGCCGGCTTCGTTGGACAGCACGCCGCGGCGCACGCCCCACTGGATCGCCGTGCCGATCATGGCGCCGAACGCTGCATCCATGCCGAAGGCACTGCGCAGCACCAGCGCTGCGACCTCCGGCACTTTGTCCGCGTTGAGCACCATTACCATCGCGGCCACCAGCAGATAGGCGATGGCCATCAGCGGCACCAGCCACTGGGCGACACCGGCGATGCGGCGTACACCGCCAACAAGGATGGCACCCAGTGCAACCAGCAGTGCGCCGGTGGTGAACACGACCGGTACGTCCCAGGCTTCATTCACCGCGCTGGTGATCGCATTGGACTGCGTACCCGCCAGCATCGCGCCGGCCAGCACGGCGACCAGTGCAAACAGCACCGCATACCAGCGCTGGCCCAGTCCCTTCTCGATGTAGTAGGCCGGGCCACCCCGATACTGGCCACCGGCATCGCGATCCTTGTAGATCTGCGCCAGCGTCGATTCGATGAAGGCGCTGGACGCCCCCAGGAAAGCGACAACCCACATCCACAGGATCGCACCGGGACCACCGAAGGCGATGGCCATCGCCACACCGGCGATATTGCCAACGCCCACCCGGCTGGACAGCGACAGGGACAACGCCTGGAACGGGGACACCCCTGCATCGGACCGCTCATGGCGGAACACCAGGCGCAGCATGTCAGGCAGCGCGCGCAGCTGGATGAAGCGGGTGCGCACGCTGAAGTACAGGCCGGCGAGCAGGCACAGCACCACCAGGTAAGGGCTCCACACCACGCCGAGAAGGGCATTGACGATCGATTCGACGTTCATCGCGCCCCCTCAGAAGGACATGCCCAGGGCGACCTGGGGGCTGATGAGGCGGGCGGCATTGCGGCCGGCCACCGTGACCTCCACGCCGGCGATCAGGCCAAGCGAGGGACTGAAGTGGTACTGCAACGCGGGGGCGAAAGTCAGCGTACGGCTGGCCGGGCGCCATTCGTCGACGCGCGCGATGGCGCCTTCCGCGCCGGGAGCGAAGCCGCTGAGGCGTTGCCGGGTCTCGCGGCTGGCCGCCACTTCCATCACCGCCACCCAGCGGGGGTTGACGCTGTATTCGGCGCCGATCGACAGGCCCAGTACCGAACCGCGCGCGATGTGGCCCTGGAAGCCCGCGGCGGTACCGTACACGCTGGCACCGGTGAGGGCCGTGCGGGAAGGCGCCGGACCCGCGCTGAGCTGGGCACGCCAGCGCAGTGGCCGCTCGTTGCCCAGCCACACCACCTGCTGCACGCCCAGCGCGGCGACGGTACGCTGCACGCCGTCACCCTGCGCGTCGAGCGGATTGCCGGTGATGCGGTCATGGCTGCCCGTGCTGAAACGCTGCACGAGCGCCACTGAAACCGCGGGCCGGGTGCCATCCGCATTGGCCGCCTGCAGCAGATACTGCAGGCGCGCAGTGGTGTCACCCGCGCGGAAACCCCGGCTGTGCGCGGCACCGGATTCGGCGCGCGACGCGCTCAGGTTGACCTGGCCGGTGATCCGCTCGCCCAATCCATAGGCGATGGGCACCACCACCGTCCAGCCGCCACTGCGTTCGCCACTGCGCTGGCGCTGGCCACGGTCATCGAAGTGATCGCGGCTGTCGACACGTACCAGATAGGGTTCGATGTAGCCGTGCCCCTTCGGCATGCCGGCCGGATTCGGGGTGATCAGCGGACCCGTGAAATTGACGCATTCCAGACTGCGTGCGCCGGCATACACATCGACCGACGCAAGCAGGCTTGACAGCGAGAGGAGCACGCCGAGGGCGCAACGATGACGACCATGCATGTGGAACACCTTGCCTGACAGGAATGGAACTCCAACCTGCGTCGAGCAAGAGGGCGCAACAATGAGGCAAGTTTCAAAAGCATGCTTGATCGGAAAAATCAGGCTGTACGCAACGCAAGACGACGTTATCCGCCTTAAGCTGCCTTGACGCTGCACAACGTCCGCGGTGGTCCCGCCGGCACATCGCGCAAAAGAAACCCGGCCACGGGGGCCGGGTCCTGGCAGCCGATGGCGGCGATCGGTCCGTCAGCCGTCGCGACGGCTCGCCCACTGCGCCAGCAGCACTGCGGTGGCCGAGGCCACATTGAGGCTCTCCACCGCGCCACTGCCGGGAATGGAGACCTGCAGGTCACATTCACCGGCCAGGTCGCGGTCCATCCCCTCGCCTTCGGCGCCCATGACGTAGACCAGACGCGCCGGCAGCGACGTGCGGAATACATCGTCACCGCCATCGACGAGTGTGGCCGCCAGACCGAAGCCGGCATCGCGCAGCTGGGCCATCGCCTGCGGGGTCGCAGGCAGCTGCACCAGCGGCACGGCTTCGGCACCGCCTTCGGCCACGCGGGCAGCCGCACCGGACAGCGCCAGCGTGCTGCCGGCCGGCAACAGCAGCGCCTTCGCGCCGAAGTGCGCCGCCGAACGCAGGATCGCGCCGAGGTTGTGCGGATTGCCTACGCCATCCAGCCACAGCGCCAGTGACGGGCCTTCGCCGATCTGCTGCAGCCACTGCGCCAGCGGCACGGTCGGCGCACGCAGCACGTCGGCCACCACGCCTTCGTGGTGGGTGGTGCCGGCCAGCTTGTTCAGATCGCCCTCCTCGACCACGCGGTAACCCACGCGGTTGGCCACGCACCACTTCAACAGCGGCTGCAGGCGCGGAATCCGGGCCTCCAGCAGATACAGCTTGCGCAGTGCCTGCGGCCGCGCTGCGAACGCGGCCAGCACGGCATTCAGGCCGTACAGGCGCAGCTCATCGCTGCCTCCGCGTCCACCGCCGTCCGTTGCCGGCAGGTCCGTGCGCGGCAACGGTGTGGCGCGCGGCGGACGAGCGGACGGGCGGCGGTTGTTCCAGGGGTTGTTCACTTACACGTTCTCCTGCTTGCGCTGGCGCCAGAAATCGGCGTTCCGGATGCCCAGTGCATCGGGATCGAACGTCGGATCCAGGCCCAGCTTCTTCTGTCGTTCGTAATCGCGCAGCGCCAGCATGGCGGGCTTCTGGATGATGAAGATGGCGATGATGTTCAGCCAGGCCATCAGGCCCACGCCGATGTCACCCAGGCCCCAGGCCAGGGTCGCGTTGTGGAACGCACCGAACACCACCATGGCGATGATGCCCAGGCGCAGACACAACACGGTCAGCGGACGGTGCTTGTTGTGGTTCACATAGCTGAGATTGGTCTCGGCCATGTAGTAGTACGCCATGATGGTGGTGAAGGCGAAGAAGAAGATCGCCAGCGAGACGAACGACGCGCCCCAGCCCGGCAGCACGGCTTCAACGCCGGCCTGCGCATAGCCCGCCCCTTCCGGAATGCCGGCCAGGCCCTGGAACACCGGAGCCGCGCCTTCCACCGGCGAGTACACGTTGTAGGTGCCGCTGGCCAGGATCAGGAACGCGGTGGCGGTGCACACCATCATGGTGTCGAAGTAGATCGCGAACGCCTGCACGTAGCCCTGCTTGGCCGGATGCGAGACTTCCGACGCCGCTGCCGCGTGCGGGCCGGAGCCCTGTCCCGCTTCGTTGGCGTAGATGCCGCGCTTGACGCCCCATTCGATCGCCAGGCCCATCATCGCGCCGAACGCCGCATGGGTGCCGAACGCGCTGTTGAAGATGATGCCGAACATCTCCGGCACCTGGTCGGCATTGAGGATCATGATGACGATGGCCATCAGGATGAAGGCCGCCGCCATGAACGGCACCACGATCTCGGCGAAGGTGGCGATGCGCTTGACGCCGCCGAAGATCACCACGCCCAGCAGCAGCGCGACCACGATGCCGATGCCGAGCTTGAGCGCGGCAACCGATTCCATGCCGAAGGCCTGGCCATCCAGCGGACCGCACAGCGCACCGCCACGGCAGGCATTGATGATGCTGTCGGCGATGGCATTGGCCTGCACCCCCGGCATCAGGAAGCCGGCGGCGATGATCGTGGCGATGGCGAAGGCCATGGCATACCACTTCAGGCCCATCGCCTTTTCAATGTAGTAGGCCGGGCCACCACGGTAGCGGCCTTCGGCATCCTTGGTCTTGTAGATCTGCGCCAGGGTGCATTCCACATATGAGGTGGATGCACCGAGGAAGCCCATCACCCACATCCAGAAGATCGCACCGGGGCCACCGAAGGCGATGGCCGTGGCCACGCCGGCGATGTTGCCGATACCCATGCGCCCGGCCATGGACATGGCCAGTGCCTGGAACGAAGAAACGCCGGCGTCGGACTTTTCGCCCTTGACGGTGAGGCGGCACATTTCCACGAAGCCGCGGATCTGCATGAAGCGGGTGCGGACGCTGAAATAAAGGCCGGCTGCCAGACACACGAAGATCAGTGCCTTGCTCCAGATGATGCTGTTGACGAAATGTACGGTAGCTTCCACGCGCGCTCTCTCCAGTCGGCGGGGTGAATGGACGTCCCGTCGGCTGGAAGGGACCGGTCGATTCTCCCTGATCGAAGGTCGCTGCGATAGCGCCGGAAGGCATCCGCCGGGGGGGGGCCGCCCCCGGCCCAGGCGCCCCCCGGGGGGGGGGCGGGCCGCCCGCCGGCCGGGGGGGGCCGCCCCCCCGCGCCCGCGCGCCCGCGGGGGGGGCGGCGGCCCCCCCCCCGGCTCCGTTCAGGGCAGCTCGGTGCGCACCCGCGCGAACCGGCGCAGGTCATGCAGGGTGCCGCGCTTGTAGATAGCGCAGCGCTCCACGCCCTCTTCCTGGAAACCGTTCTTTTCCAGCACCCGGGCCGAGCCCAGATTGAAGTCCACCACGGTGGCCTGAAGCCTGAACAGGCGCAGTTCGTCCATCACCCACGGCGCGAAGACGCCCACCACGCGGGTCATGATGCCCCGCCCCCAGTACGCCCGGCCAAGCCAGTAGCCCAGCTCGGCGGTATGCCCACGCTCGGCCACGCCCGGCTGGGCACCGATGCTGCCGCAGGCCTGGCCGTCGATCTCGATGGCCAGTGCCAGGGTGCCCGGGGTCAACACGCGACCGGCAAGGAACGCCTCACCGTCCTCACGTGTGTAGGGATAGGGGAAGCGGTCGCGCAGACCCCGTGACACCTCGGCATCGTTGGCATGACGCAGCAGCGATTCGAGGTCGCCGCCGCGCCATGGACGCAGCTGGAAACCGTCGCCGCGCAGCACTGGGGTCGGGGCCCTTTCCTGCGGGGAAAGGGATCCGCCCCCGTCGGCGCGACGGTCAGGCATGCCCGCCCACCGAGGGCGACGCTGCTTCCTGCTTTTCCAGCTCGCGCTTCACTGCTTCCGGCGAGCGGGTGTACGGGGCCAGCCGTGCGTAGAACGCCGGCACCACGAACAGCGACAGGAAGGTGGACAGGGTGACGCCGAAGATGATCACGATACCGATCGTGCCACGGCTCGCCGAACCCGGTCCACCGGCCACCACCAGCGGAATCGCGCCGACCACGGTGGCGATGGAGGTCATCAGGATCGGACGCAGGCGCACCATCGATGATTCGATGATGGCCTCGCGCACGCTGCGGCCGTCGTCACGCAGCTGGTTGGCGAACTCGACGATCAGGATGCCGTTCTTCGCCGCCAGGCCGACCAGCATCACGATGCCGATCTGGCTGAACAGGTTCACTGTGCCCCCGCTCAACCACAGGCCGACCAGCGCACCGAGCACGCCCAGCGGTACCGTCAGCATGATCGTCAGCGGATGGATGAAGCTCTCGAACTGTGCGGCCAGCACCAGGTACACCACCAGCAGGGCCATGGCGAAGGTCAGCAGGACCGCACCGCCGGCGCTCTGGTACTCGCGCGACTCGCCCTTCCAGTTCACCTGCGCGTACTGCGGCAGCTCCTCGCGCGCGACGTTCTGTGCCCAGGCAATGGCCTCGCCCAACGGGTAGCCCGGCGCAAGGCCTGCGCTGATGGTGATCGAGCGCAGGCGGTTGAAGCGGTTCAAGGTGCCTGCCTCGGCAACCTCGCTCAGGGTGACCAGGTTCGACAAGGGCACCAGCTCACCGGAGGTGGCACGCACGCGGATCGCGGCCAGATCGGCCGGCGTGGCGCGTCCGTCGCGGCCCGCCTGGACCAGCACGTCGTACTCTTCGCCGTTGTCGACGAAGGTGGTGACGCGACGCGAGCCCATCATCGTTTCCAGCGCCGAGCCGATTGCGGTGACCGGCACGCCCAGGTCGGCCGCGCGCTGGCGGTCGATGTTCACCCGCATCTGCGGGCGGGTTTCCTTGTAGTCCGAGTCGGGGCCGACCAGGCCGGGATTGTCGGCCATGCGCAGCAGGATGCGGTCGCGCCACTGCGCGATCTCGGCGTACTCCGGGCCTCCCAGCACGATCTGGAAGGGCTGGCCGCCGCTGCGGACCAGGCCACCGCCGACCTGCGTGCGCACGCGCACGCCCTGGATGGTGTCCAGCTCCTTCTGCAGCTCATTGGCGACCTCCGGGGTGCCTTCGCTGCGCTGGCGCCACGGCTGCAGGAAGATGCTCACCCGGCCGGTGTGCATTTCCTCGCTTGCGCCCCAGCCACCGGGCACGCGCGGGTTGGCGCGCACGATCGGCTTGTCCGCTCCGACGTGGGGCGCCAGCATCGCTTCGACCTGCTGCACCTGCTGCACGGTGTAGTCGTAGCCTGCGCCTTCCGGGCCGTCGATCATGATCTGGAACGAGCCACGGTCTTCGGCTGGCGCCAGTTCCGAGGGCAGCACCTTGATCAGCAGCCAGCTGGCAGCCAATGCCGCCGCCATCACCAGCAGGTAGATCCAGGTGCGATCGACGTGGCGCTGCAGGATGCGGCCATAGGCGCCGGCCAGCCGCTCCAGGTTGCGGTTGACGAAGCCATGCAGGCCACGCGGCGCCTGCCCGGTATGCGGCTTGAGCAGTTTGGAGGCCATCATCGGTGTCAGCGTCAACGCCACGAACGCGGACAGCGCCACGGCCGCGGCCAGCGCCACCGCCAGCTCTCGGAACAGGCGTCCGGTGTTGCCCTCGAGGAAACCGACCGGCAGGAACACCGCCACCAGCACCGCGGTGGTCGCGATCACCGCGAAGGCCACCTGCGTGGTACCGCGCTTGGACGCCACCAGCGGCGGCTCACCCAGATCGATCCGGCGCTGCACGTTCTCCACCACCACGATCGCATCGTCGACCACCAGGCCGATGCACAGCACCAGCGCAAGCAATGTCAGCAGGTTGATCGAGAAATCGAACGCGTACAGTGCGATGAATGCGGCCACCAGGCACACCGGTACCGTCACGGCCGGAATCAGCGCTGCGCGGAAGCTGCCGAGGAACAGCCAGATCACCGCCAGCACCAGGATCATCGCCTCCACCAATGTGGCATAGACGCGATCGACGGCCGCTTCGATGAAGGTGGTGTTGTCGAAGGCAACGAAGATCTGCGTGCCCTTGGGCAGCGTCAACGCGACCCGCTCGGCTTCGGCGCGCGCGGGGGGCGCGGCGGGCACCGCGTTTGGGGGGGGGGGGGTTTCGGGTGCCCCGCCCCTGGCCCGCGCGGCCTTTGTTCGGGGTTATGCGCGGCGCGAGGGCGGCCCC